>JAFGQO010000033.1 GCA_016935615.1 Bacteroidales bacterium | reverse complement strand
GGTACAGCCTGTTATGGATTGACAAAAGGATTAACTTCCCTTGGCAACATGGAAATATTATTTGTTGTTCCAAAAGCTTATGGAGATGAAGATCAGCAGACCGCAAAAATTATCGGTGCAAATGATATTTCATTGGGAGATACAATCACCGACTATCAAAAATTTCTTCAGAAAATCAGTTTTATTGAAGTCAATTCAAAACTTGTTCCTTATACTTCTCCTGAAGAATACAATAGATTGCAAGAACTGGATAAGTCAGGAAAGAAAGAATTAATTTATACCAGATTAAGCGGAAAATTTGAATTTACGGGTAGCTACGGAGCAAGTCTGTTCCAGGAAATATCTAATTATGCTATTGTTGCTTCACAAGTAGGGAAAACATACGATTTTGATGTCATTCATGCTCATGACTGGTTAACATATCCTGCAGGAATGGCTGCAAAATACATTTCGGGAAAACCACTTATAATCCATGTACATGCAACCGATTTTGACCGAAGCGGCGGGAGTGTGAATCCCGGTGTTTTTGATATTGAAAAAAAAGGAATGGAAGCAGCCGATACGATAGTAGCCGTGAGCAATCTGACACGCAATACCATAATTAACAACTATGGAATTGATCCTGGAAAAGTGGTAACTGTTTACAATGCAGTTGAACCGGTCGGAGATATTGAATCATTTGGTAACCTGAAAGGTGTAAACGATAAAGTAGTTACATTTTTGGGTAGGGTAACTCTTCAAAAAGGACCTGAATACTTTATTGAAGCCACTCATCGCGTTCTTAAGAAAATGCACAATGTGCGATTTGTTATGGCTGGCAGTGGTGAATTGCTTGTTAACTCAATTCAAAGAATATCAAAACTTCGAATAGGTAACCGATTTCATTTTACAGGATTTCTTAAAGGTGATGATGTTAAAAAAATGTTCGCTCTAAGCGATGTTTATGTTATGCCTTCAGTTTCAGAGCCATTTGGAATTTCGCCTCTTGAAGCTATGCAGTCCAATGTGCCTGTTATCATCTCTCATCAATCGGGAGTTTCTGAAATCCTTCACCATGCAATAAAAATTGATTTTTGGGATATCGATGCTATGGCAGATGCTATTTATGGAATATTGAATTATCGCGGATTATCAAATTATTTCAGAAAATACGGTAAATCGGAAGTTGACAATTTAAAATGGGAAAATACGGCTGTAAAAATAAGGGATATATATATGTCTTTAACTCATTAACTTACTCAGTATAAAGAAGCTCATTTATGAAACTTCCATATTTACCAAAAAAATACAAACAAGAATTATAATAATTCACAGAAACATGGAAGTTCCCTGCCTGTCCGGTTTACATGCCGCAGGCATGGCAGGCAGACATCAGACAATTAAAATATACTATATAACTTATGAAAACAATTTGTCTTTATTTTCAGGTACATCAACCCATAAGGCTAAGAAGATACCGCTTTTTCGATATTGGTAATGATTCCTACTATTATGATGATTATCTGAATGAATCGATTATGCGAAAAGTTGCTGACAATTGTTATTTGCCGGCAAATCATTTATTGCTCTCTCTGATTAAAGAATATGGTATTCAATTTAAAGTCACTTTCTCAATAACCGGTATCGCTCTGGATCAGTTTCAACTCTATGCGCCGGAAGTTATTGACAGTTTTAAAAAGCTGGCCAAAACAGGATCAGTTGATTTTTTAGCCGAAACCTATTCTCATTCGTTAGTATCACTTAAAAATGATGATGAATTTAAAAAGCAGGTGGAACTCCATACAAAGAAGATTAAAAGTCTTTTTAATATTGAACCCACCGTTTACAGGAATACCGAGCTTATTTATTCAGATGAAATAGGCGCAAAGGTTGCTGATATGGGTTTTAAAGCTATACTCACTGAAGGAGCTAAGCATGTCCTGGGATGGAAAAGTCCGAATTATGTTTACTACAATGCAATAAATCCCAAGTTGAAAGTATTGTTAAAAAATTTTAAACTGAGCGATGATATCGCATTTCGTTTTTCAAATCAGGGATGGGCTGAATATCCTTTAACTGCAGCTAAATTTGTCAGCTGGATATCTCAGCTTGATGCAAAAGAAGAAACCATAAACCTCTTTATGGATTATGAGACATTTGGTGAGCATCAAAACAAAGAATCAGGTATTTTTAATTTCCTGAAAGATTTCCCAAAACAGGTTTTTAAAAAAAAGAATTTAACTTTCAGCACTCCTGCGGAAATTGCAGCTGAATATCAGCCTATTGCAGCTGTGCATGTTCCATATCCGATATCATGGGCAGATGAAGAACGTGATCTGACAGCCTGGCTTGGCAACGATATGCAGGAAGACGCTTTTAATAAACTATACTCCCTTACGGATAAGATCAATAAATGTGAAGATAAAAAAATTCTTACCGACTGGAAATACCTTCAGGCAAGCGATCATTTTTATTACATGTGTACCAAGATCTTCAGTGATGGTGATGTACATTCTTATTTCAATCCTTTCGACTCTCCTTACGATGCTTATATAAACTATATGAATATTTTAAGTGATTTTATAATAAGAGTAAATGCAGCTGTTCCTGAAAATGTTACAGAAAAAGAGGTTGCTACTCTTTCAGCGATTTTATCTGAGAAAAATCTTCAGATTGAAAAATATGAAAATGAAATCAAACGCCTGAAAGAAAGTAAAAAGAAAATTTCAACAAAATCAAAACCTGTCGGAGGTATTAAAAAAACAACAGGTGCAGCAAATGTCACGGCAACAAAAAAACAAACCCCAACTTCTAAAAAAGTTGGTAAATCAAAAAAAACTGTGCGGAAAAAATAGTTGATTAGAACCGATAACATTTAGTTTTTCTATTAATCTGTGAGGAAATGACCAAGACTTTACTGAAACCCGATTACATGTTTGAGATCAGTTGGGAAGTATGCAACCAGATAGGTGGTTTACATACTGCTTTAAAAACCAAATCCGTTTCACTTGTTAAAGAATTCGAAAATAATTATCTCGCCATAGGACCTGACCTTGTCCATGATTCAGGCGAAAATCCTGAATTTATGCTTGATCAGCATTTGTTTTCCGAATGGCATTCCCACGCACAATCCAAAGGACTCAGAATAAAAATTGGCCGGTGGAAAATAGAAAGTTCACCAATTACAATACTTGTTGACTTCTCCGATTATTTAATCAAAAAAGATGAAATATTCAGCAAACTTTGGGAAGAATACAGACTGGATTCTATTTCAGGTCAATGGGACTATATTGAACCTGTATTGTTTGGTTATGCTGTTGGTCAGGTAATCGAAGATTTTGTAATGTTTAACCTGTCAAGAAATGATAAGATTGTTGCTCATTTCCATGAATGGATGACAAGTGCCGGCATTCTTTATCTTAAGAAAATTCTACCGCAAGTGGCAACAATATTTACATCTCATGCAACTGTTTTGGGACGTGAGTTAAGTGCACACAATCAACCTCTATACCAGGAACTTAAAAAATATAACCCGGACAGTGTAGCCAAAGAATACAAGGTAGTCTCAAAACAATCCCTGGAAAAAATCTCGGCAAATGAATCAGATGTTTTTACAACAGTGAGTGAAATCACAGCTGAAGAATGTTACCATTTTCTGAATAAAAAGGTTGATCTTATTACTCCTAATGGATTCGAAACAAGCAATATACCCCCGGAATCTGATGTAATTGAGAAGCGTATAATAGCCCGGGAGCATTTGTTAAAAGTTGCCTCCACCCTTATTTCCGATACTCTGCCGGAAGATACTTTTATTTTGGCTACCAGCGGTAGATACGAATTTAAAAACAAAGGGATTGATCTTTTTATTGATGCATTAAATGAGCTCAGGAAGAAAAAACTTACCCGACCGGTCGTTGCATTTCTTTTCACTCCATCAAATCATTACGGCCCGAGAAAAGATTTACAACAAGTACTGGAAAACGAAAAAAACACTCACGAAGGTTCTAAATTAATTACTCATTATTTGCATGATCCTGAATTGGATCCCATCTTAAAAAGAATTAACAAGCTGGGATTTACAAACAATAAAAATGAAAACATTAAACTGGTCTATGTCCCGTCATATCTGAATGGTATGGATGGTATTTTCAATCTTGCTTACTATGATATTCTGCCTGGTTGTGATCAGACTGTTTTTGCATCCTATTATGAACCATGGGGATATGCCCCACTTGAAAGTCTTTCATTTGGAGTGCCATCGGTTACAACATCACTTACAGGTATTGGCAGATGGTTGAAAGATGAATGCAAGGAAATATACAAAGCAATCACAATTATTGAGAGAAGTGATACAAATGATCCGGAAGTAACTTCGCAAATTCTTGAAGCTGTTTTATCCATTTATTCCATTTCCGAAGATGAGCTAAAAAAAGTTAAGGAAAACGCAAAATTAATCTCACAACGGGCACTATGGAGTTCCCTGCTAGTAAATTACAATAATGCTTATGATTTAGCTCTTCAGAAAGTTTCTCAACGATCAGACACCTTTGTCCCAATTGAAGAGAAACCGACTGAACAAGTTCATGAACAGATCCTCCCTTCGGCGAATGAACCAATCTGGAAAAGACTGATCGTACGGTCAAAATTGCCGAAAGAACTTGAAATGTTAACTGAACTGTCGCAAAATATCTGGTGGACCTGGGACAATGAAGCCCAGGAATTATTTGAAGTCATTGACCCTGAAGTTTGGAAAGCCAGCGATAATAATCCTGTAATTCTGTTTGAACAGGTACCTTTTAAAAGACTTCAGAAATTAAGCAAGGATGCCGATTATATCTCCCGGCTAAATAATGTATACCAGAAATTCAAGAACTATATGACCGGTGCCAGGGATCTTTCCTCTCCAAAAATTGCTTATTTCAGTATGGAGTTTGGTTTTCATGATTCGTTAAAATTATATTCCGGAGGGCTGGGTATTTTGGCCGGTGACTACCTTAAAGAAGCAAGCGATTCAAAAATTAATATTGTTGCTATAGGTATTTTATACCGGTACGGCTATTTCAGTCAGATGTTAACTCTGACGGGAGAGCAACAGGCAATCTATGATTACCAGCATTTCTCAAAGATACCTGTTATGCCCGTAAGAGGAGAGGATGGAGAATTTAAGATCGTGCAAATTATGCTTCCGGGCCGAATCATGTATGCGAGAATCTGGAAACTCCATGTTGGCAGGATAGAAATGATCCTGCTGGATACTGATTTTGAAAAAAACAATTCACAGGACAGAGAAGTATCTCATAAGCTTTACGGAGGGGATAAGGAAAACCGCCTGAAACAGGAACTGCTTCTTGGAGTTGGAGGAATCAGGGCTTTAAAAGAACTTGATATTCAAGCTGATCTCTATCACAGCAATGAAGGTCATAGTGCTTTTTGTGGCTTGGAACGTATTCGCAATTATATGACAGATGAACAATTGACTTTTAATGAAGCAAAAGAAATTGTTCGTTCATCTACATTATTTACAACACATACTCCCGTACCTGCCGGGCATGATCATTTCGATGAGGATCTTCTCCGAAAATATCTTAGTCATTATCCCGGAAGAATAAAGATCAGCTGGGAAGAATTTATGGCTATGGGAAGAGCAAATCCAAATAACTGGAAAGAAAAATTCAATATGAGTTACCTGGCAGCCCATCTTGCCCAGGAAGTTAATGGTGTATCTATGCTTCATGGTGCCGTATCGCGTGAGATGTTCGCTCCCCTCTGGCCCGGTTATTTGCCTGAAGAATTGCATATCGGATACGTTACAAACGGTGTTCATTGGTCTACCTGGACAGCAAATGAATGGAAAACCATTTACGAGGAAATATTTGAAGGCAACTTTCTGGAAAACCAGACAAACCAGGATTTCTGGAACAGAATCTTTGATATAGAGGATAAACGGATCTGGGATCTTAAACAACATCTTCGTACAAAACTTATTTCATCTGTTAAAAACAGGTTCAAAGAGAACTGGATCAAACGCCATGAAGATCCAAAACAAATCATTGCTATAAACAATACTTTATCTGATAAAGT
>JAFGQO010000032.1 GCA_016935615.1 Bacteroidales bacterium | reverse complement strand
ATTGCCTGCCTTGCCGGTTCACCAGCCTGTGGCTGGCAGGCAGGTTCGACTAGAAAATTTCATTTCGCAAAACTCATGAAATTTAAGCCTCACGAATAAAAACTAGTCTTCCTTATACCAATTCAGCTACGCCTTCTATCTCAACAAGAAGATCATCCCGACAAATGTCAGCTATTAAGTAGGACTTTGGAATATCTTTGAATTTCCGATCACAAATATCCTTAACAGATGCAAGATCAGAAGCATCTTTAACATAGATACGCAAAAAAGTGTAATTCATTGTTCCTGAAATATCTCTTACACCGGAATGTTTAAGGTTTTTTTCAGCAATCAATTCCGAAATATTATCAATTGTTACCTTAGTCTGCTGTGTAACATCATTTACACCAATGGTCTTTTCATGCAGAATGGATGCTGTTCCGGATATAAAAATCAATTTATGCCCATTTAATGAAATGTATTTGGCTCTTTCAAATTTGGGTGTGGTTTTTCCGGTTTTCTCTCTCGAAGAATTACCAATAAGCACCTCCTGAGGATAATTATATGCATCAGTCTGCTTAGGATTCTTTACAGGTATTATGTCCAAACTCTTTGCCGGTTTGATAGCATAAAACTCCAATAATATCCCACCATAATTCATTCCTATGCCGGTCGCAGCAGGATATCCATTTTTAAAATCCGATTGCGAGTAATATACAGACCTGGTATCATTGAGAAGTTGATAATTTTGAACCGGTTTATTGTCTGACTGGTTTATATGAACAATATTTTCAACATAATTCCATTGACGCACAATATCGGAAAATGAAAGGGATTCCGCATCAAGAATATCTTTCATAAGTTTATAGGCTTCCTCAACCTGCACGATCAAACTGAGTCCGGATGTTTTTGCGGAGATCCCCCCTGCATATACTTCTTTTCCCTGCGATGATTTAACGATCGTATAGGGAATCTCATGGAGCATTTTAAACTCTATACTAAGATCTTCACTCTTGTTTTCCAGCAAAGTTATTTCAATTGATATCAGTAAATTATCAGCCGGGGGTTGGGCAATAACACTAAAGGTTGGGACCGATTCAAATTTCCCATCCATGAATGCAGAAATTTCACTTCTTATAGCAACAAAATCTTCATTGCTTTTTGCATTGACAAAAAAAGAACAGTGAAGAACAATGGATCCTGCATGATCAGAATTACGGTATTCCGGAATTTGCTCAAAACAACTGATCAACTGCTCGTGAAAATGTACTCCTTTGTCCGGTTTGATAAACACTCTCCTAATATTATTCTTCATGAAATAACCTATAATCTGATTTTGAGCGCCAAATATATAAATTATTAACTTGTTGTGCGATTAATTCTTCAATATATAATAGTGAAATTCCAAATTTCAGGCATCAAAAAAGAGTAACAAGTCCTTAGTCTCCAATCACCAGCCCGTACACCCTTTGATCATTCAAAATAAATATTAAACTTCATGATTCAATGATCAAAACTTAAAAACAGGTTGCTGGTTTTGTCCGCCGTAGTCTTGACGAAAATAGATTACTGGTTATTTTTCATAAAAATAAGTAATTATTCAATGTTGAATGTTCCTTCCTGTTCGGCAGTCAGGGATATTGGTAATTCATGGTGAGTTTTAAGACAGCCTGAAGACCAGAGACCTGAGACTATTACCTAATGATATTGAGATATATTCGGGAATGTTCATTCTAATTTTTAATTTTTCATTATTAATTCTTAATTATAAATTGCCTGCTTCTGACCACACCCAATTCCAATCCCCTGATCTCAGCGAGACTTTTCATTCTGCCATACAAACCATATCCGGGATAATTTTCCTTTCCTATATCTCCCAGCATCTGATTTCCGTGATCAGGGCGCACAGGAATTTGCCAATCAGAACGCTTCTTCTTTCTCCTTTGGTTCATCTCATGCACTAAGGTCTGCATTATATCATACATATCGACATCCCCTTCAAACAAGTAATTTTCATTGAAGTTTAATTTTTCATCCCGGGTAACATTCCGCAGATGAGCAAAATTGATACGATGTGAAAACTTCTTTGCTATGTTTGAAACATTATTAAGGTAACCTGCTCCCAATGAACCTGTGCATAAGGTGAATCCGTTTGCAGGAGAATCCATAACAGCAATTATTTCTCCTATGTCTTCTTCTGTACTTACAATGCGTGGCAAACCCAATAAAGACCATGGCGGATCATCAGGATGAATAGCCAAACGAATACCATATTTTTCCGCAACAGGAACGATCTCCTTTAAAAAATCAAACAAATTTGATTTCAGTTGTCTGTCATCTATCTTTTCATAGGTTTTTAATTTTGCTTTCAGTTCATCGAGAGTATATTCTTCACCGGAACCGGGCAATTCCAAGAGAAGCGTATTCTTCAGATCCTGGATCTCTGCTGATGTGAGATTATTGAAATAGATGTTTGCCTGCTGAACCACTTCACGAGGGTATGATTTCTCTGCAGATTCACGTCGCAAAATGTACAAATCGAAAGCAACGAATTTTGCAAAGTCGAATCGTGTAACCTCTGAATTGTCATTGAATTTATATACCAGATTCGTTCTGGACCAGTCAAGTATCGGCATAAAATTATAACATACAGTGTGTATACCAAATTCTGCCAGATTGATCAAAGACAGTTTGTAATTTTCAATAAATTCTTTGTATCTGCCTGTTCTTCTTTTAATGTCTTCGTGAACGGGAAGACTTTCTGCAACAGACCACGTGAATCCTGCACATTCAATGATATCTTTCCTGTCAAGTATATCTTCTCTGTTCCAGATTTCTCCAACAGGAATCTGGTGAAGGGCAGATACAATGCCCGTTGCTCCTGTCTGCCTGATCTCATCAAAAGTAATACGGTCTTTCGGGCCAAACCAACGCCAGGTATATTCAAGCATTATTCTGAATCATTTAAACAAATAGATCCTTTAGATCCTATCGACAGCATTTCCATATATGAAAAAAACTGAATACACATAGGATCAAACACCGCTATATATACTAAATCCTCCGTCAACAGGCAACACAACCCCCGTAACAAAAGAGGATGCCTCACTGACAAGATAGAGTATTGCTCCGATAAGTTCATCAGCATGGCCAAAACGTCCCATAGGTGTTTTTGAAATCACTTTTTCTCCTCTTTCCGTATAGGATCCGTCAGGATGAGTCAAAAGTTTACGGTTTTGCTTTCCAATAAAAAATCCCGGAGCAATAGCATTTACACGTATTTTCCCTTTAAATTTCATGGCCATTTCCATAGCCAGCCATCTGGTAAAATTACTCACTGCGGCTTTTGCAGCTGAGTAACCAACTACCCTTGTGATTGACTGAAGTGCTGCCATTGAGGATATATTAATAATATTTCCTCCCTTTGACTGCTTACTCATAGTTTTTCCAATAACAAGTGAAGGGAGCACTGTACCCTTAAAATTAAGGTCAGATACTTTATCCATGTCATCAAAATCAAGATCGAAAACAGTTTTATCAGGTGGGATGGTAGCCCCGGGCATATTTCCACCTGCAGCATTCAATAAAATATCAATTGATCCAAATTTACTGATAACTTCATCACGGGTTTTTTCCAATGAAGCAACATCAAGAACATTCGTTATTAATCCAACTGCATCTCCTCCCTCCTTATTAATCCTTTGTGCAACAGCTTCTGCATGCTCAGGTATTATGTCAGCAAATACAACATGCACGCCTGCTTTTGCCAGACCACTGCCAATTGCTCCCGCCAATACCCCACCTCCACCGGTGAGCAATGCAACTTTTCCCTTCAAATTAAACAAATCGTCCAAATAACTCATTTCCCAAATGTTTACGTAATAAAATAAACCTCTTTACTCCAAATCCTCCTTGATTTTCTTAACCAGCCTGAGGACTTCTTCCACTTTATTTTTTACTGCAACGTAATTGCCTTTTTTAATATCCTCTCCCGGGAAAAGTTTTGAGCCCATTCCAACACACCATGCACCGGCTTTAAACCATTGAAGTAAATTCTCATATGTTGGTTCAACACCTCCGGTGGGCATAATGTTCGACCAGGGCATAGGGCTTTTGATGTTTTTAATAAATGCGGGGCCACCAACTTCCTTTGCGGGAAAGAGTTTCACAACATCTGCTCCCAATTCCTGTGCATTAATTATTTCTGTCGCTGAGCCACAACCAGGACACCATGCAACACCTCTTCTATTGCACATCTTTGCAGTATCAGCATTTAGGATGGGTGATACAATAAATTTAGCTCCTGATTGAATATAAAAAGCAGCTGTTGCTGCATCAATAACTGATCCAACACCAAGAATCATACCTGGCAACTCCTCTTTTGCAAGCTTTACGAGTTCAATGAAAATCTCATAGGCAAGATCTCCCCGATTGGTAAACTCAAAGATTTTTAACCCCCCATCATAACATGCTTTTAGAACATTCCTGCAAATTTCGTTATCGGAATGATAAAAAACCGGTACGATCCCAATGTTTTTCATGGTAAGCAAAATCTCCATTTTATTGTATTGAGCCATGATCACGTATGTATTTAGTAAGCAAATGCAAATGTAAACAATACCTTGAGAATAAAACAATTCAATTGTTGAAGAGTTCGGGTTCAATCCGAAGAAAGGCCAAACAGAAAAACTCCGGGCATTACTCTGAAATATATTCGGAACTTATAAAGATTGGAATAACTTAATGGGTAAAATATAATGTTGAGGATATAAAATAAAGTATTTATATTGCAATTTCATATTCCATTTTTAAAATTGAATATTGTTGTTTAACTTTATTAAAAAGTGTAAAAACATTTTAAAAGGATTAACGTTTAATTGTATGATATTTGAATAGTAATTTTTATCTAAAAACTAAATTCAGTCTATTTTTTTCAGAAAATTTAATTTAAACTTTGAAGATTGTTTATCAATATTGCATTAATTTAATACCAGTTGTTTAAAAATAGTTTAATCATGTCACGGACAAACAAATGGCAACCAGAAAGAGAAAAACCCAGAAAATTTAAACCTGAAGGGAAGAAAAGATCTTCCACAAAAAGAATGAAGTATATGGACTTCGAGGAAGATGAAGACGATCAAAATTATTAATCTATCTTAAATCAAAAACAATGGCTACAAAAAAAACAAAAACTACTGTCAAGAAAGCACCAGTGCGCAAAACAAAGTATTCTTCAGCCGATATTCAAAAACGGGCAGAGCAAATTTACCTTAAAAGGATACAAGCAGGAAAACCGGGTGATGAGCTTTCAGACTGGCTGCAAGCTGAGAAAGAATTAAAAAGTGTCTAGTCCCGGTTATTCCGATTTACAGGTCAACAGTTAGATGTCTGTCAGACCAGTGTAACAATTGACGATTAAAAGCTATTCTGTATCAGATTCTTGCATTTTTCCCAATCAATGCACGTGTATATGTATTGTTAGAATAACTCTGTTTTTACAGATACTCTTCGGTTTCAAGATCAAGAGCTTTTAGCGAAAGTGAAACATCAGCAAAAAGATAAACAGATGATACTATAATGCCTCCAATACTGAGAACAAGCAAAATGCTTCCGGGAATGTTCAGATCTAAAGAGGTGATATTCATGATCAATAAAACAGGAATCATTAAACTACTTGTTAAAACACTAAAAGCTATTCCTGCCATAGCAGTTTTCAGGTATTTGTTCCTGCGATGCAATATCCTTAGTTCTGCTGTCAGGATCTTTTTCCTCTTGTCGTTTGTATTCCTTAATTCAGCGGTGAGCATTCTTGACCGGTCAATAGTCCTTCCAAGTCTGCTTGTCAGGGATAACAGTATTAATCCAACACCTGAAATTAATGCCACCGGAGTAATGCTTGACTGAAGAAATGCTATGAAGTATTTTGTCGGTTCCAATTGGTATTCCAGTTATTCCGGTTAGTAAAGGATAGGTATTGCTTTTGGTGTATGTAACAAAAGACTGGGATTACCCTTTATAATTTCATCAATGGCCTTTTCAATTTGTAATAAAGTGCATGGCACCGTTGCTATCGAGAATATGGCCCTATCGGGCATGTGCCTGTTATGGCTCACTGTATCTATATTAATATTCTGATTTCCAATAGAAGTCGTAACCAGTCCTGTAATACCGGGCCTGTCAATGGTTTCAAAAGTAATGATATAAGGCAGTTCAAAATGTTTTGCATCAATAAAATCGAGTGTGTTCTTATCAAATACCGATTGATTTACATGGGAGTATTTAGCTGCAAAAACGATATCTGCAACAATTGAGCTGGCTGTTTCATAGGATCCTGCACCTGCTCCCAGAAGGATATGCTTGCCCGCATATTTGTTCACTACTCTGACTGCATTGGTAGCACCATTTACACCGGAAAGAAAGTTGTTCTTTTTAACCATCATCGGGCAGACAGTTGCATATATCCTGCTATCAATTTTTTTAGCATAACAGATCAGTTTTATCTTGCAGTTTATTTCCTCGGCAAACTCAATATCTTCTTTGGTTATTTTTTCAATCCCGGTAATTGATAACTGATCCATGGTTGTCTCAATGCCGAATGCCAGTTTTAAAAGAATAACCAGTTTATGACCCGCATCTCCTCCATTGATATCAAGTGAAGGATCTGCTTCTGCAAATCCATTATCCTGAGCCAGTTTCAATGCCTCATGAAAATCCATCCCTTCATCCTGCATCATGGTAAGAATATAATTGCTCGTGCCATTTAAGATACCTGAAAGTGAAATGATACTGTCTCCTGTAAAGCTTTCTTTAATGGTTTTAATAATAGGTATTGCACCACATACGGCAGCTTCAAAACCAAGAGTCACATTGTTGTTTTTAGCTGCCTCAAATATCGATTTGCCCCGTTCAGCCAGAAGAGCTTTATTGGCTGTAACGAGATGTTTTTTTGCATTGCATATTCGTATGGCAAGTTCTTCAACATAATCATTGCTTCCTCCAATAGTCTCAACAACCAGATCGATATCATCCGATTCTATCAGTTCCTTAATGTATTTGTCCGCCTGATCTTTTGTAAGACTTCTGCCTCCACCGCAAAATAATTCCGGAGCAATACCAAATCTGTCTATTGCCGTTTTCGGATCAAGATCAACAATCTTTTTTAAATTGATATGTCCGGAGACTCTGGATGATAAAACCTCCTGCATATCACAAAGTATTCTTGCAACACCCCCACCTACGGTACCACAACCCAGAATGATCACATTGAAATCTTTCATATACAATTCCGATTAAGTAAGTCAAATTATTATTGTGCCAAATTAGTAAAAAATGAGAAGAAGCAACCTGTTATAAGGTTTGAAGCAAATGATATTCATTTTTACCAGGGACTGATTATTCCATCAACTGATCATAAAAAAAAGAGTAGTACATAGCCGATACCTTCGCCATATGATCAGGAGTATATGAAGCCCCATGACCTCCTTCCGTATTTTCAAACAAATACACATTATACCCCATTTCTTCCATGAGAGCAGTCATTTTTCTTGCATGACCGGGATGAACCCTGTCATCTCTTGTTGATGTAAGAAACAGTACCACAGGATAGTTCACCTCCTTCTTAACATTTTGATAGGGGGAATATTTGCTTATATAAGCCCATTCTTCAGGAATATCCGGGTTACCATATTCAGCCATCCAGCTATTTCCTGCGAGCAGCTTGGAATATCTTTTCATATCCAGAAGAGGCACAAAACAAGCTACAGCCTTGTATAAGTCAGGACGCTGTACCATTACGGCACCCACAAGCAAACCTCCGTTGCTGCCACCATATATCCCTATTTTTTGAGGTGATGTTATTTTCCTTTGAATAAGATCTTCAGTTACAGCAATAAAATCATCATAAGATCTCTGCTTGTTCTCTTTAATGGCTGACAGATGCCAATCAGGACCAAATTCGCCACCACCCCGAATATTAGCTATAACATATACTCCGCCTTTTTCAAGCCAGAGTTTTCCTCTTGATCCGCTATAATACGGCTTTTCTGAAATCTGAAAGCCTCCATATCCATATTGGATCACAGGATTATCCGCATTGTATTCCATCTCTCTCTTGTGTATTACAAAATAAGGAATTCTTGTGCCATCTTTCGATTCCACCCAATTCTGATCCACTGCAATGTCGTCCGTATTAAAATAATCGGGCAAACTCATGATCTTCTTTGGTTTTTCTCCATCTTCATTATCAACATAAAGACCGGTGGGTTGAACAGGAGATTCGTATGTTAAAAAATAACTCTTTTTATTACGATCCGCTTCCATTATTTCAATCAACCCGTTCTCAGGAAGATCAACTACTTCACTTATCCATATATCATTTTTGTATCTGAATTTCAACAACTCACTCTTAATGTTATTCATGGTATTTACAAGTACGCATTCGCTTGTGATGTCAATACTTTCCACAGACATACCGCGTCTATTTTCCAGCATAACCTGATAGTCATACTTCTTCTCCAAAAGAGAGCTCAATTCAACAGATACCACGGTTCCTTTCAGTATCATCTGCTCACCAAACTGCCAGTCTACCAAAGGCTGTACGATCGCCTTGTCCTTAAAAATCTCAAACCTGAAATTGTCCGGCAAGTTCAACTCAATGGATTTATTATCCCGTATGTAAAACACATCAATATTGTAAAAATCATGAGCAGAGATAAGCATTTCGTGTCTTTGATCTTCAGTGTAAATTACATTCATACCGGCGGACAGATCCTCTTCAGAAACCTCTAGAACAGTTTCTGCCTCTTTAATTGATGTTCCTCTCATCCACCTTTTTACTATCCGGGGATAACCTGAATATGTTAAAGTTCCATCACCAAAATCAGTCGCAACATAAACAGTGCTCTCATCTATCCATTCAAAACCGGACTTGGCCTCAGCTACGTAAAAGCCTCCCTCGATAAAAACCTTCCTTTTCAGATCAAATTCCCTGATCACCACGGCATCGGAACCTCCTTTTGAAAGTCGCACTGCACAATCTCTATCATTTCCATAAAGAAAATACGTTCCATCGAACGCCCAGTTTGTTTGTTCCTCTTTGCATAACTGATCAATATCAATTACTGTCTCCCAGTTGTGTTTACTCTCCAGATAATCAGCATATGCTATTCTTCTCCATAGTCCTCGGGGATTATTCTCATCCTGCCAGAAATTATATATATAATCTCCATGCATCCTGGGATACGGAAGCTTATCATCGGAAGTAAGCATGTCATACAAAAACTCGTATCTTTCCTGGTAACCATCAATTTTCGTTATATAATCCAGAGTTCTATCATTATGGGAAGTTACCCACTCAAGCTGTTTTTCACCTTCCACATCTTCCAGCCATAAAAAAGGGTCATCGGCAGATTGTGCAAACAAATGCACACATGATATGCCAAAAACTAGTAAAAGTCCACCTAAGAATAATCCGGCAGGTTTTAAAGTATTTACAAATATTTTGTACATGATCTTGGTTTTTAGAATATTGTTTTATTTTGATTGTCTTATAATTTCATTGTACTAAACAGGAATATAGGGTTCGTAAATAAGCCTGTTGGGCCCTGATTGGATAATCTTATTCCAAAGTGATTCGGAATTCATCCAAATGGCATTCCCCTGCTGAACAGAATTAAGCATTTGCTTATCAGAAGAAAATGTATATTCATAAGATTTGCATTGAAACATACATGGTTCATCAGTAGGATGGAAACTCTTTCCGGGTTGTGTATACGCTGCAATTGCGCAATTTCTGCCGCTTGTAATATATGTCCACGGCCAATATATATCAACCTTGAAATTCCATTTTTTTATGCTCCCGGTATTAATTCCCTGAGGAAGCGAATCCAGACCTATTCTTTCTATGTTTTTCTCTTTCAATAATTGCCTGTATTGAGACAAATCAATGCCCGAAGACTGTAAAGCAACCAATTGATTTTTTTTGACCTTACTGACATTTTTCAGCCCGGTATCTGCCATGTCATACCCCGATAGTGAAAATCTCGGATCACGCTTCATTTTTGTTAATAATCTGCCCAATACAGGTTTTAAACCGGAGAACTCATTGTACAAAAGTTCTAATATGCCAAAATCATTAAATACAACTTCTATTTCCTCATCACATCCTTTCAAAAATTCGAGTATTTTCCTTACTTCCCTTATTCCTTTCGGGGCCACGTAGGGAGTAACGAAAGTAAATCCATAACCTTTTTCAATACAATATTCCAGGGCTTTTTGTACATTATCAATTGTTGGTATTAAATTCTCACAAGTTTCCTGACCATAATATATACGTTCTATATGATCCTGAAAATTCAAGCCGTATATCTTATATATGTAGTCACTGAGAATTGTGAGTGAGGTTTGGTTAACTTTCTGATTCGCATTAAGGATCTCTATTAGTTCAGGACCTGGTTTATTTATTATTTTAAGTGTTTCTTCCAGATGCAATATATGCTTTATATTGCTGAGAAATATGCACAATTCAAATCTCTGCTTCATTGTAAATAATGTTTATATAAAGTAATTCATATTTAGTAGCCCGAAGCATTCATTGTCTTATTTGTCTGACTATCGGAAAGACAGGCTGCATATCATTTCTCATTCATGATGAGGAGGTCATCCGATCCTTCTATTTTTGATACGGATAATTATAATAACAGTTATCTCCCGAACAAAAAGACGGTGAATTGAGCAATTGCCTGCAAATCTGAGGTGTGGCATTCTGAGTTTCAATTATTTTCCTGACAAGACCAATCACTTGCAGATTGGTATCAATAGAATACCCCCTTAAAGGCAATTTAACGGCATCCAAACCCCATTCCTTAAATTTCTGAATCATGCATAGTCCGCACTTGCTCATGCGGTTTAAGATATGCAGTTTTTTAAATTCTTCTTTCCCTGTAGCTTTTGTTTGTTTATTGGCCGTATTCTGGCTGTGCCTATGCTCCACTCTGTTCAATATGGTAGCATATGTTTCATAATATTTGGATAGCGGTTCACTGAAAATTGATTCTTTCCAGTTTTCATCAAAACCAAGAGGATTTATTTTTTTGTTCAGATACATGGGTGAATTACATAAACTTAGATTTTTCGCACCATGCCATGTAAAACAATATTCATCACTAAAATGACATGGATCACCCAAAAGAAATGCTTCAAGTCGTATTGATTTCTCCCGTGCAAAACCTGTAATTTCCTCCAATTCACTAACCGTGAATTTCCGGGGCAAAATAAACCGGTAAATATTATCAATATTGTTCAAATAAAATTTCAATGCCTCAACTGTACTGTTCCCCGCTCCGATACTAAGATTAAACGGCTTACTGAATCCAGCACTTCTTAATTCAAGCATTAGGCCAATATTGCTAAGAATAAATGCATCAAAAGGTATGTGATCAATTGATTTCAATATCTTCTGAACCAGAATATATTGCTGATAATTATACTCATGGGCATTAAACGTTAAAAAAACTTTTCTTCCCGAGTCATGAATACACCGAACAACATTCTCTAATTCTGATAGCGTATGATATTGGTATTTAGAATGCTCACGACGGTTGCAGGATATCTCAAATCCATATACATTACTCCATTCCTGAGGCACATAACCAATAAAGAATTCATCTACTCCAGCTTGTACATACTTCTCAATTTCTTCAAGAGTGTGTACATTGCTAATGCCTGATATTATTTTCACTTTTCAGTATTTTTATCTGATAATGTAACTATGATTTTAATTACCTGAGTAATATTCAGTATTAAACCGGTATGTAAGGTTCATAAATCAGCCTGTCAAATCCGGCTTTAAAATATTCCAAATGTAATGATTTTGTGTTCATCCAAATTGCATTTCCTCTGGCAACACTTGAAAACATTTTTTTGTCGGAGCGAAACGCAAACTCATACTTTTTGCACTGATAACTGCATGGTTCTTCAGTGGGATGCGATTCTTTCCCGGGCTGTGTGTGTGCAGCTACCAAACAATTGCGGTTACTGGTAACATAGGTCCATGGCCAGTAAAGATCCACAGGAAATCCCCATCTCATAATAATCTTTCGATTTATTCCCTGAGTTTGTACATCAAAGCCTACTCGTTTAACTCCTTTTCTTTTTAAAAAATCCTGGTAAACCGGAAGTTCAAGCGTCGAACCCAGAAGTGCCTCTGTCTGATTCGATTCAACTCGTTTTAAATTTTTAATATCAATATTGGCAATCTCATAACCTGAAATTGAAAACCTGGGATCTCTTTTCGTTTTTATTAATAGACGGCCAAGAGTAGATTTAAGATCCGGATATTCGGTATTCAGTAAATGTAATACACCGTAATCGTTTACAACTACTTCGGTTTCCGGTGCTTTTTCATTTAAAAAGCCAAAGATTTTTCTGAGTTTTTCCATTCCCCTTATACCAACATAAGGCGTTGCAAAAGAAAAAAGATATTCATTTTCTGCACAATACTCAACGGCCTGTTCTATAAATTTCAGAGACGGTATGAGATTTTCGCAGGTTTCCTGACCATAATATACTCCTTTAATGTTTCCTTCGTAATGTAATCCAAAATACTTATACATATAATCTTTCAGCAATGTCAAAGATGCCTGGTTACCCATTACATTCTCATCAAGTATGTCCATAAATTCCGGCCCGGGATTTGGAATGATCCTTAAAGTTTCCTCCAAGTTCAACAAGTGTTTGATATCACTGAGATATATATGTAAATCAAACTGTTTCTTCATAGCTTGTTACTATTTAGGATAGGGGTAATCATAATAACAATTCTGATTCGAACAATAGTGAGGACTCTGTAAAACTGACCGGCAAAAATCCGGTGTCGCATTCTGTTCGTCTATGATTCTTTTTGCCAGCTTAATAACGTTAATGTTACTATTAAAATCAAGTCCCCGTAATGGTAATTTAATCGCTTCAATACCCCAGTCTTTAAATTTCTGAAAAGCACAAAATCCACATTTATTCATGCTTACAAGTACATTGAACATATCCATCTCATGCTCTCCGATATCCAACTTGGGATTTTGTAACTCATATTCTTTGCGCTTTGCATTAATTTCTCTTAAAATTCTGAACTGTTTTGCATAAAATGAATTTATCGGTTCATTGAAAATGCTGTTTTTCCAGTCTGCATCAAAAAGCAAAGGTTTGGCACTCCGAAAATCAAACATGGCTGACTGACAAAAAGCTTTTGAAGTCTTTCCATGCCAGGTAAAACAATATTCATCGTTGAAAATACAAGGTATTGCCAGTCCAAATGCTTCAAGACGCACATGATTATCGGATGCATATTTCGCAATAACTTCGATCTCATTCATGGTGAGTTTCCTCGGTAATATGAATCTTCCAATATTTGCAAAGTTTTCATGAAAAAATTTTAAGGTTTCAATATTATTACATCCGGCCCCAATACTGATATTGATCTCATTATTAAAACCAAGTCTTTGCAATTCGAGAATAATTCCAACATTACTTACAATAAATCCGTCAAATTCAATATCTCTTATATCTTCCAGGATCCGTACCAGCAATTTGGTCTGATGAGCATTGTATTCGGGAGCATTAACAGTAAGGTATACCACACAATTGTTTTGATGAATATAATTTACCACATTGGCAAGATCTTCCCTGTTCTTGTATTGGAAGATGGGAGTCTCCCGTCTATTGCATGATAATTCCCAGCCATATTCATCACGCCATTCCTCCGGAACATAACCCACAAAAAATTCGTCCACCCCTGTTTTAACATATTCCGTGATTTCTTCGGGTTTATTTGAAGTGCTTATCCCCGCAATTATTTTCACATCTTCGTATTTTAATTAAACTTCAAATGTATTCACTTATATATGACCTGCTATTATTAAATCTTCATAAATGAATACAATGATCATTTGACTGAATAAGATTTTTTAGATACAATAAGCAGTCCTGCAAATGTAATGATTCCATTCAAAACAAGTATCTCAAAACTTGCATGATAATTTTGAATACAAGCTTCAAGGAGTATTTTTAACAGGAAAGAAATAAAAGGGGCCATAACGGCAATCAAAGGCACCCAGGTATCCCGGAGTGCAAGTTTTGTAAAAAGACCAAAGGCATACAATCCCAGAAGTGGTCCATACGTATATCCTGCTGCCTTAAATAGTGTGCTGATCACTGCATCATTATTTAATATCCGAAAAATGAAAATCACCACTCCAATAATCAATGAAACAGCAATATGAATTGTCCATCGGAGCTTGCGAAGCTTTTTTTCTTCTATATTTTCGGCTTCAAACAAATCAATAGTAATCGATGTTGTTAGCGCAGTAATCGCAGAATCAGCACTTGAATAGGCAGCCGCAATAAGACCAAGCATAAAGATTATACCCACCAGGTTTGGCATATACCCTCCGGTTGCCAGCAAAGGAAAAAGATTATCAGTGTATTCAGGTATTGGAATTCCCCTGGCATTTGAAAATTGAACCAGAAGTACACCAAGTGATAAAAAGAGCATATTCACAGGAATAAGCATTGCGCTATACCAATACATATTTTTTTGTGCATCATGCAAACTGCGACAACTTAAATTCTTCTGCATCATATCCTGGTCCAGACCTGTCATTACGATAGTAATAAAAGCACCACTTAAAAACTGTTTAAAGAAAAAACTTCCTTCCCTCCATTTCGCAAAATTGAATACCGTACTAAGTTCATTTCTTGAGATCTCAATAAATAAGCTTTTAAAATCAAGTCTAAGATCTTTTGAGACAAACAGTATACATGCCACCACGGCAAATAACATAAATAAGGTTTGCAGGGTATCTGTCCACACAATGGTTTTTATTCCACCTCTGAATGTATAGATATAGATGAAAATCAGGGTAATCAGTATAGTTAAAGCGAAAGGGATATGGAGTTTATCAAAAACTGTTATCTGTAGTACATTGGCAACGATAAAAAGTCGAAATGATGCACCAACTACCCTTGAAATCAGGAAAAAAACAGCGCCGGTTTTATACGAAACATTCCCAAATCTTGATTTCAGATAAACATAAATTGAAGTGAGATTAAGTTTGTAATAAAGTGGAAGCAAAATATGTACAATAGCAGCATAACCCAACAAATAGCCCAAAACCATTTGCATATAATAGAATTTACTCGTCAATACCCAGCCAGGTACTGAAATAAATGTAATTCCCGACAATGATGCTCCAATCATACCAAAAGCTACAATGTACCATGGAGACCTTCGGTTTCCTATAAAAAAACTATTGCTATTTGCTTTTCTTCCTGTTATTGCACTGATAACCAGTAATAAAGAAAAATATCCCAGGATTACAATAAGTATTATTAAGGGATTCATAATTTGAATCTGAAAATTTATCTCAAGAATTGTTTATTCATTTCAGGGAAAACTATTGCTGTCCGTATGCAATGATAGTAATTTTGTAATATTAAATTTCTATTTGTATGCACAGTGAAAATTATCCATCCCGTCTTTTAGCCGAAGCCGTTGAGCAATTTTCGAAATTGCCCGGAATTGGTGAACGCAGTGCTTTGCGAATGGCCCTTTTTTTATTGCGGCAAAAAAAGGAAGAAGCCCTGGCATTTGGTACTGCATTAAATAATCTGGTTGAACATGTCGTGTTTTGCAAAATATGCCATAATCTTTCCGATACTGAAATCTGTTCCATTTGTTCTTCAAAAAAACGCAATAAAACAATTCTCTGTATTGTAGAAAATGTAAGAGATGTAATATCTATTGAAAATACTCATCAATTCAACGGCCTCTATCATATACTGGGAGGAATTATTTCTCCTATGGAAGGTATAGGCCCAAATGATCTGGAAATAGAATCCCTGATCAGAAGAGTACATTCAGAAAAGATTAATGAAGTTATATTCGCACTTAGCGCAACAATGGAAGGTGATACCACCAATTACTATATCTATAAGAAAATTAAAAGTTATGTGGATAAGATATCTGTTATTGCACGCGGTGTTTCTTTTGGAGATGAACTGGAGTACACAGATGAAATAACTCTTGGCAGGTCAATTGTACAACGCACTCTTTTTGAAAATTCTTCGAGTCAATAACTGAAAAGCTATTCAAACAAATTCCGGTTTTCTCTTGTGGCCAAGGCAGCTCCTATTATTCCGGCTTCATTTTTTGCCTTAGCCATTATAATTTTTGTTTTTACGGTTAAATGGTTAAGAAATTTTTTCGGTTTTTTGCTAACTCCGCCTCCAATAATTATAAGCTCAGGCCAGAACAATTTTTCCATTTCATTCAAGTAAATATCAAATCGTTTGGCCCATTCTTCCCAATCAAGTCCTTCATTTTGTCTTACGGCATCAGAAGTATAATCTTCTGCTTCAATACCTGATTTGAGAAAAAGATGGCCGAGTTCTGTGTTTTGAACCAGTTTCCCTTTTGTAAATAAGACTGTTCCGATTCCAGTGCCCACGGTAATAAGCAATACAGATCCTTTTTTGCCTTTCCCTGCTCCAAATTTCATGGCGGCCATGCCGGCAGCATCGGCATCATTCAATACATAAGTAGGTAAGCCGGTTTTATTCATTATCAACTCCGAAGCATTAATTCCAATCCAATTCTTGTCAATATTTGAAGCCGTTTTAACAATACCGTTCATTACCACAGCAGGGAATGCCAGTCCTACAGGACCTTCCCATTTAAAATGTTTCACTATCTTATAAATAACATTCGATACACCTTCAGGTGTAGCCGGCAAAGGAGTCGGAATTCTGTATCGGTCAGCGGTTAAGTATCCCTTCTTTGTATCTACCGGTGCTCCTTTAATTCCCGAGCCTCCAAAATCAATTCCTAAAATATGCCTGTATTTCATTTCTAATCTTTATCTGATACCACAAAGAAAGTAAAATAAGAGCAAATCAATTAAAAAAATCAATAAAGTACTTTACAATGAATTGTTAAAATCTTCAATGTGTTGTCCCATTGATATTTATTAATTTTGTATCTATACTAAATTTAAGAAAAATATATCCTGATGGAAAAATATATAAATGAAATCCTTGAAAAAAATAACAGAGTCATTGTCCCTGACTTCGGAGCCTTTATTGTTAAGCAAAGAAAACCACTCACCATAGTGTTTAATGAATTCCTTCAATACAATGACGGAATGCTTATTGATGCCATATCCAAAAGCGAGAATCTTGACAGAGAAAAGGCAAAAGAAAAAGTTGAAGATTTTGTTAAAGCAATCGTTGCCAAACTGGATAAGGGTGAGAAATATCCTGTAGGTAAATTAGGAATACTTATTAAAAGTTCGGCTGGTAAAATTTCTCTTGAAGGAGATGAAATAAAGACAATATCAAAAGCAAAACCAGTACCAAAAACAGCAGAAAAACAAGAAAAGACAAAAACAGAAGAGTCAAAAGCAGAAAAAGATAAGAAAGCGAAAGCTGATCAGGACAGAAAGATACAGGAAGATACTGTAAAAGCAGAAAAAGAAAAGGCGGAACAGGAAGAAAAAGAAAAGGCTGAACGGGAGAAAAAGGAACAGGAAGAAAAAGCAAAAGCTGAACGGGAGAAAAAGGAACAGGAAGAAAAAGCAAAAACAGAGAAAGAAAGAAAAGAGGAGGAAACTTTAAAAGCAAAACAAAATGAGAGTATATCAACTCCCTCACCTTCTTCAAAAACTTATTCGTATACCTCAACCGGAGCAGAAACTGAATACCACAAAAAAAATACCAGCAGAAGGAATATTTTACTTTGGATCATAGTAATTGTCGTAATCAATGGAATATTGATCACCGGATATTTTATTTACAATAAGGATCTGCCATCCTTTTTTAAAAAATCAGATGCAGATGAATTGTTGCTTGAAGAACCTGTTATCGAAGAAGACAATTATGTCACTGAATCCTATGATGAAGTGCCTGAAGTCAATGAAACAGAAGGAACAATTGTTGAAGAAGAAGCATTTCCTGAAAAAGAAACAATTCCGAAAGTAACAAAACCAAAACAAACTATACAGGGAACAAAATATTACGTCGTTGCCGGTGCTTTCAGCAATGAACAAAATGCCGATAATCTTGTCATCGAACTGAGAAACAAAGGTTATAATGCTGAAAAATTTGGAAATTTAGGCAGTTTGCATGCGGTCAGTTATGATGTTTTCAACAATAAACAAGACGCAGATCGTTTTTTAAGAACGATTCAGGATAAGGTAGATCCTCAAGCCTGGATTAAAAAAGTAAATTAATTTATACAAGTTAAAAGTTATCTTTTTCATTCTTTCATTCTGTTTTGAGCTAATTAATTAGTACTTTTAATTAGGCTCAAAAGCATGAAATACCTGAAAAATATATCACAATATTTAAAATTATTCCCCTATAGGTCATTATTAAAAGAGGGTATATACCGGAATGAGTTTTTTTCCGATATTACCGTTATTAATTTGAGTAGAATAAGGATTTTTGCCTATTTTCTGGTTGTTTTTGTGAGTTTCATTTTATATGCTGATTTTTTTCTTGGCAATTTTTGGAACACTTTTCAGGTGAACCGATTTATGATTCTCGACATTATCCTGGGAATAGCAACCGTTTATATTTTGATCATAACTCATGTTAAAGTTCCAAAAAATATTAGTGAAGTAAAACCTCGTCATCATTTTTTAGTTAATAGCTGGGTGCTTTTCCATGTGCTGTGGACAACAGGTATCTCAATTGTTGAATCCTCAACTAACAATAGTGTGCCAACCTTACTGGTGGGTATCTTTTCGGCCGCTACTATTTATTTAATCCGTGGACTCTTCTTTTTCATTTTTCTGATACTTAGTTTTCTGACATTGATCTTTGGTTTGTACCATATAAATCATATCAGCATCGATATCCTTATTTCTCAATATGTATCCATTGTGGTTTTGTATGCTTTGGCCTGGATTGTTTCACGTATCTTATTCAATACCAGAAAAAAATCTTTTTACGAGAATAAAAACCTGGAAATAGCAAAGAACAATCTTGATAAAACGGTAAAAGAGCGTACTCAGGAACTTAGTAATACAAATAAAACACTCAGAGATGAAATTAACGAACGTAAACGTTATGCAAAAAGTGTTGAAGCAGAAAAAAAGAGAGCAGAAGAAGCAGACAGGCTGAAATCCGTTTTTCTTGCCAATATGTCACATGAAATACGTACTCCCTTAAATGGAATTCTTGGATTTGGTGACCTGTTGCAAAATCCTAATCTCAGCGAAGAAAAAAAAACAAGGTATCTTAAAATTATAAACACCAACAGTCAAAGACTGCTGAAGTTAATTGATGATATTATGGACATATCCATGATCGAATCAAATCAGTTGCGATTGAATAATGTTAGTTTCCGGCTCAGCAATATTTTCTCCGATGTTTTGATTTTTTTTGAGAATTTCAAACGGCTGAATGATAAAGAACATATAAAAATTATCAACGAAGGATTTCCCGAAAATGTAAACGACAATGTAAATCTCGATCCTACACGAGTCCAGCAGGTACTTTATAATCTGCTCAGCAATGCAATTAAATTTACCGAAAAGGGTACCATCCGTTTTGGAGGAAAATATGATAATGCATATGCTCTTATCTATGTCGAAGATACCGGAATTGGCATTGATCCGGATAAATGCCATGCAGTTTTTCAAAGATTCCGGCAGGGAGAAGAATCTATTTCAAGAAAATTTGGCGGTACAGGTTTAGGACTTTCTATTTCAAAAGGTATTGTCGAACTCTTAGGTGGAATGATATGGGTAGACTTATCCTATACAAAAGGAACAAGAATTTGCTTATCATTGCCAACGGAAGAAATTATTGAACCGGATAAATCCATCACTTCACTGGAAAACATTAAATTATTGGATAAAAGATGCCTGGTTGTTACCCATACAAATAACACTTCGCAAGGTGCATTGACTCCCATTTTAAAATGTGCTGAGAACAGCTGCGTCTTTAAAACTCTGAATAACTATTATCCTGAGACTATAAAATCGAAATATGAGCTTGTAATCCTGGATATCCCGGATAAAAAAACAGAACTTTTAAAATGTATTCAAAGCACGGTTACAGCCTTTAATCATCCTCATATAATTGCCATTGCAAGTAAGAATGATATCTCCACTGAGATACTGGTCAAGGCCGGATGTTCGCTGGTAATGGATACTCCTGTGAATATACAGGTATTCCTGCTCTATGTTCGTGGTCTGATTAGCTAAACTGTCAATATTTTTGTGTTTGGAAAACGGTTTTATGCAAAACTTCAGGCTAAATAGTAAGGAAAACAACAATCTTGACTGATTATTCTATTACAGAACCGAATTGCATACTATTATTGGACCGATCTTTATCAGGAGTTTGTTTGTAATCCAGATGTACGCTCTTTATTTTGCCTTTCAGCGAATGGTTTATTATTATCCTGTTGTTATCTTTCCAAACATCCAACTCTCTTCTTACAATTTCATTGCTGCCATCTGTATACTCAAATGAAAGCAGAACAGGAACAGGCAATGTTCCTTTATTAAGTATTTCTGTCTTTATTGAATCATTTTCTACCTTAACTTCTCCAATGGCCAAATCGGGCCACCCGGGAGCAAAAAACCAGGCATCTATCAACCAGTTTATGTCCCTGGTTGTATGGCTCATTAGTATTTGAAAAAAATCATAGGGTAGCGGATGTTTGTATTGCCAGATTTCAATAAAATCACTAATTGCATCTCTAAACTGCTCTCTTCCAATATATTCTTCAAGAATATACAATGCAACAGCCGGACGAAAATAACTATAAAACTGGTAGGAATACTCACGCGTCTGATATGCAGGAACATAAAGAGGAATATCAACTTCCGTTCCTGCTCCTGCAACATACCTGTTTATTATCAATTCAACAGGATAATAATCAGAATGCATTGCTTTTTCTGTTTCTGCAGGCAAATATGTAGTAAGGCCTTCATCAAGCCATGAATATTTTCTTTCGTTAATTCCTGCTAAAAATGGAAAATAGCTGTGGGCAATCTCATGCATGGTGATGAACACAGTACCATTTCTCTTAGACATGTTTTCATTATTCACTATCATAGGAAATTCCGTTCCTCCACTGCCGTTAAATATTGTTATTCCCGGAAATGGAAATGGAAATCCATAACTATTGTAATTCAATTCATGAATTACCTGACATCCTATTAAAGCAACATCCTGAAAACCTGTAGCATCCGGATGGTAAACCGATGATACCAATACTCTTTTCTGCAGAAAAGAATCGATGATAACAGAGGATGCATCCCACAAATAATTGTCACTAACTGCAAAAGCAAAATCAGGAATGCTATCTTTTATAAAATGAAATGAATGATGTCCCTTTTTAGAAAAAACAATATTCTTTTTCCAGTCATTCTGAACAATGATATGCACAACATCATCGCTTTGAAATGCTTTCTCCATTTTAGCTGTACTATTTTTATTCAGTACTTTTCCCGGATTCTGCCAAATGCCGGTTGCCCAAACCATATGGTTATCCGGTACTTCTATGGTTACATCAAACCTGTTAAAGTCATTATAGAATTCATGTGTTCCCGTATAATTCATCATATCCCAGCCATCAATATCATCATAAACAGCTACCTGGGGATACCAGTATGCTACAAAATAACTGCTCTCATGGTATTTCCCATAACGATGAAGATGTCCTGATGGCATACTGAAATCCCAATAAATGGTCATGTTACAGGAATCTGAGGGTTTGACAGGCTCTGGCAAGTAAACGATCAGATTGGTTCCATCCTGCTTTAATCTGTATTTAGATCGCTTAAGCAAATCGGAACCATTTACCAGAAAAGAAGAAATGTTAACTCCATTATGGATATCATCGGGATTGAATGATTCATCACGAATTCCCCCTTTTTTCATAATATTCTGATACAAACGAATTACAATCCTTGTTAAAGTATCTCCGCTGTTATTATAATAAACAATTTTCTCCTTTCCATTCAACTTTCCGTTCTCAGGATCAAAAAATGCATTAATAGTATATTTTGCATAATTCTGAAAATATTGTTCTCCCGGAATTCCATCAGTCGTTCGTGTTCCCTTTTTAATTGCCCTTAAGATATTATAAGGTATAAAACTTTGTCCATCTGCACAGTCGAAATAGACCATAAAAATCAGTACGAGTGAGCATAGAATTTTTCGCATGCTTTATTCATTCAGAGTGAAACGAATTATCAGGGGTTGATGGTCGGAATTTTTAAAATTCAATTCCTGGGGATTAACCTGCAACACGGAAATATTTGGCGATACAATAAAATAGTCAATTACCGTAGTAGTTGTTACTCCTCTTGTATACGGAGTTTTTATCCTTCTGTTTGTAGGAATGGTATCACAAAAAATTCTCCTCCAGTCTCCCAAAAATCCGGTAGGCAAATAAGAAAGATTTATTGTATCAAAAGGCTGATTGTATTCAGGTTTGAATTTATCCGGACTTTGATTCCAGTCACCGCCAAATAATATATAATTTCCTTTTGTGTACTGATCCAAAGCATATTCATTCAAAAAAGCCAGTTGATCTGCTCTTAAAGCACCATCATCGTACGCGGAATTGTGAATGTTAATTACGTTCAATTCTTTGCCATTAATCACAGGAAACGTTGTTACAAGAAAACATCTTTTTAACATAAAAAGTCGTTTTGGCCAGTGATAATTTGCATCAAAAGAATAACGAGTAACTTTCAAGGGCATCCTGGCTGAAAGGGTAGCTATTCCTGATTTCACTTTTCCGAGCGGATCATTTACAGGAACAGGCACAAAACCGACCTGATAATTAATCCCCAGAAATCCATTATGATCCGGGAGAAGAGAATCAAAAAAATGCAGCTGATTGATGTAATAACTTCTTTTGGATGACTGATCAACTTCCTGCAGAAGGATAAAATTTACCGTGTCATTGGAAGATAAAAACCGGGATATTGCATTAAGATTTCCAATAACATTTTCTTTTGTATCCTGAACATTTTCACCTCCGTCATAAAAAAAGTCCATGGTTTCACCCAAACCTGCATAACCAATATTCCAGATAAGAGATGAATAACTCACTCCGGTATTTAAAGTATCTGCTGCCAACGAAGAAAACAATTCGGTTTCTTCTTTTGGTCTGTACTCAAAAACTGTGAAATACAACAGGAATAGTGCAAAAAGAACTACTGAAATAAGCAACAACCTGATCAATGCAAAAATAGCCCTCTGCATGGCAAACTGGTTTTTATCTAATTTCTAACAAAATACTACATCCGTAATGATTTTCCTAAATTTATTTTAATTTTCATATTTGATTTAACGCTCTCCTTCAATGAAAAATACATCTTGTATTATTCTTGGCCTGCTCTTGTTTTTTTATAATTCCTCATTCGGCCAAAAAGCAGATACAACTGATAAAAAGAAAGAAAAAATTAAGGAAGGGTGGTCATTTGGAGCTATACCTGTGGTTGCTTTCGAACAGGATATTGGATGGAAATTTGGCGGTGTCGTAAATTTTTATGATTACGGTGACGGAACAATTTATCCGGACTACCGTCATTCACTTTATTTTGAGTATTCTTATACAACAAAAGGAAGTGGTATCGCTCAATTTATGTATGATTCGGAATATCTGATACCCAATCTCCGTGTTTCAGCCGAAGCCAGCTATTTAACAGAACGCGCACTGGATTTCTATGGATTTAATGGGTATGAAGCCAATTATGATATGAGGTTTGAAGATGATGAGGAAGCAGATTCGATCTATTTATCCAGGGCTTATTACAGACAGGAAAGAAAGTTACTCAGATTAAGAGTTGATTTTCAGGGACGTTTCTTCAGTGATAAATTCCGGTGGCTGACAGGTTTTACCCATTACAACATCAAGACAGATACCATTGACCTTGATCGCTTAAACAAAGGAAAAACAGAAGAAAAAAAACTCCCTCCTGTTCATGGCGGCTTATACGGACAATATGCCTACAACTGGGAAATTATAGCTGAAGATCAGATAAAGGGCGGTAGTAACACTCTCCTGAAGATGGGACTTGTTTATGATACTCGTGATAATGAACCTAATCCCATGCGGGGAATGTGGACAGAAGTACTTTTCCATTGGGCAACCGGGTTTATTGGAAATGGAGATTATTCATTTTCAAAAATTGGAATTACCCACAGGCAATATTTTACCCTGATACATGATCGTCTTTCTTTTGTTTACCGTATAGGATATCAGGCAAAGCTCTCAGGAACAATACCATATTATATGCTGCCGTTTTTTTTAAATGGCGGCAATTCAATTGATCGTGATGCTCTGGGAGGTGCAAAAAATTTAAGAGGTATACGACGAAACCGTATAGTAGGTGAAGATTATCTGTTCGGAAATCTTGAATTCCGGTGGAAATTTATTAAAACCGTGATCTGGAATCAGAACATTTATCTTGCTTTAAATACTTTCTCTGATCTGGGCATGGTGACAGGAAAATATGAGATCGATAAATCAGGTGTACCGGATGAATACCTTTTTATGTTTCCCGATGCTAAAGAAAAACCTCATTTCAGCTATGGATTTGGATTGCATATTGCTCTAAATCAGAATTTTATTGTTGCCACCAATTTTGGTTTTGCAGCTGATGAGCGTGACGGCAAAACTGCTTTGTATATCAATTTGAACTGGTTGTTTTAAAAATTAGATTTTATCCTTTATGTCTGAAAAATTCAGAAAAGACGGGCAATACTATAAATTTTGTCTCTATGGATTCCTGAAAAACCAAAGATTTTTTGAGCCTTTTATCCTGCTTATTTTTCTTTATAATAAAGATCTAAGTTATACAGAAATAGGCTCCTTGTATTCTATACGGTTTATTCTTCGTACTATTTTTGAAGTTCCCAGTGGCATTGCAGCAGATGCTATGGGCAGACGCGGCACGATGCTCTTTTCGTATGGATTCTATATGATCTCATTCCTGGCATATTACTTTGCCGAATCATTTCTGTGGCTTATCGTTCCGACAATATTTTTTGCACTGGGAGATGCATTCCGTACCGGAACGCACAAAGCCATGATCTTTGAGTATCTTAAAAGCAAAGGATGGCAAGATCAGAAAGTTGAATATTATGGCCATACACGATCCTGGTCGCAAGGTGGCTCTGCCATTTCATCATTAATAGCTGCCGGACTTGTACTAATAAGCAAAAATTACAATTCGGTTTTTCTTTATTCATTTATACCTTACAGTATTGGGTTTGTATTACTGGCTACCTATCCAAAACACCTCAGTGGTATTCGTCAGGGTACAAAGCAAAAACTGAAAAGTATGTTCGCTGATATTTTAACAGAATCGGTAAAATCTATGCGTCGTTTTCTCAACCTCAAACTGATTTTTAATGTTGCTCTTTTTAGCGGATTCTATAATGCTTCAAAAGATTACCTGCAAATTATTATCAGTTCCCTGGTACTTGCTATGCCAATTTATATATCGTCAAGATATTCAGAACAGGAAATAACAATCGTTCAGATTGGCTTGATTTATTTTATACTTTATTTTCTGACTGCTTTTGCATCAAGAAACACAGGAAACTTAAACTCTCGGTTTATATCAACCCATATTTATCTTAATTTTTTATTGCTTACCGGAATTTTAACAGGAGCAGCGGCCGGATTATCATACAGTTTTGGTTTAACAGGAATGTCAATTGTATTGTTTGTTTGCATTCTGGTCATCGAAAACTTAAGACGTCCTGCAGGTGTTGCATGCATTGCAGATCAATTTGATGAAAGAATTCTGGCTTCTGTATTGTCAGCCGAATCACAGATAAGTTCTGTGATCGGAGCTATATTAAGTTTTGGCATTGGAGTGTTTGCAGATCTTACAGGACCTGGATATGCAATAGCAGGGGCTTGTTTTGTTTTGCTCCTTCTGTTTCCGATGGTTCGTCTGAGTGCATCATACAGAAATACAATAGTTTGATCTGTGCTTGTGAAAATAACAACAAAAGAACTGAATATCCTTTCAGAAAAAGCAAAAGAATCTTCCGGGAGAAGAGTAAATCACAATCATTATCACCAAATGGATGACACCTTACCACGAATGATTCATGCAATACACAGAGGAACCTGTATACAGCTGCGCAAACATGAAAAGCCTGTTCCCGATGCTTCATCTTACATAACCTGACATTTTACGGTAGTTTTTGTTGCATAAGCTGATATTGTTACCTTTGTAGCGCTCAAAAATGGATGATTATGCAAAAACCTTCTATACCAAAGGGCACACGCGACTTTTCACCATCTGAAATGGTGAAAAGGGATTATATATTCAATGTGATTAAGGGAGTTTTTATTAACTATGGCTATAGTCCGATTGAAACTCCGGCTATGGAAAACCTGTCAACATTGCTGGGAAAGTATGGTGAAGAGGGCGATAGATTATTGTTTAAAATTTTAAACTCAGGCGATTTTCTTTCAAAAACTGATCCTGCAAAAATACAGGAAAAAGATACCAATGCCTTCGCAATGGAAATATCAGAAAAAGGATTACGATACGATCTGACTGTTCCCTTTGCCCGTTATGTTGTTCAAAACAGGAACGATATTACATTCCCTTTTAAACGTTACCAGATTCAACCTGTATGGCGTGCCGACCGTCCTCAAAGAGGACGATACCGTGAATTTTACCAGTGTGATGCAGATGTAGTAGGAAGCAATTCCCTTTTGAATGAAATAGAATTGCTGCAGATTATTGAAGAGGTTTTTTCTTTATTAAAAATCAAAGTGACTGTTAAAATCAATAATCGTAAGATACTGGCTGGCATAGCTGAAGTTATTGGTACTCCTGAATCTGTTGCTGATATTGCAACTGCAATGGATAAAATTGAAAAAATCGGTAAGGATGGTTTTGTGGAAGAACTAACTTCCAGAGAAATTCCTAAAGAATCTATAGATGAATTGTGTAGTTATATTTTTAGTAGTAAGCAAAGTTTAGTGACTACCGATTATACCAATGAAGATAAAATTAAATTTCTTAAAAGCTGGTTGCTGGATTCTGAAACAGGTAAAAAAGGAATCGAAGAATTAATAATAATCCTATCAATTTTATCAACAACTAATCCTTCTCTTAACATTGAATTAGACTTGAGGCTTGCACGTGGTCTAAATTATTACACAGGAGCAATCATAGAGGTCAGGTCTGATGATGTCCCTATAGGAAGCATTTGCGGAGGAGGAAGGTATGATGATCTGACAGGCATTTTCGGTTTAAAGGATGTTTCCGGTGTTGGTATATCCTTTGGTGCTGACCGCATATATGATGTTATGGAACAAATGAAAGTATTTCCTTCAGAAGTAACAGCATCCGTACGCATACTCATTGTTAATTTTGGAGAAAAGGAACAAAATCAATGCCTCGAAATGCTAAAGAAGATCAGAAAAGCCGGAATACCGGGGGAATATTACCCGGATGCAGTGAAACTAAAGAAACAAATGACCTATGCGAACCTAAAGAAGATACCTTATGTTCTTCTTGCAGGTGAAGAAGAAATAAAAAGCCAACAGTATACGTTAAAGAATATGATTACGGGAATACAGGAAAAACTTACTGTTGCAGAGATTATTGAAAAGCTTCGGCAGTGAGTTTTCAGACTTAAACTTTTTTTTAGTAAGTTTGTTACACTAGTGGTTAAATCGTTGAATCTTATATGAATAAAAGAGATTTTCTAAAGACAGGTTTTGTTGGTGCCCTGGGTTTGATAAGTATACCTTCTTTAGCAAAAGGGAGAAATTTACTTTTCAGTAAGCAAAAAGAATTCATTCTTCCCGAATTGCCATACGCTTATGATGCACTTGAACCATACATCGATAGTGAAACCATGATGGTTCATCATGATAAACATCATGCCGGATACACTGCCAAATTAAATGCCGCATTAAAAAATTATACAGGTCCGCCACCGGCCAATGTAAAGGAAATACTTACCAATGCTTCTCAATACAATGACGCAATTGTAAACAATGGCGGAGGATTTCTGAATCATAAGCTTTACTGGAAATTTATGTCTCCTGAGGGAGGTGGAACTCCTAATGGCCCTGTTGCTAAAGCAATTCAAAGAGACTTTGGTTCCTTTGATAATTTCAGGGAGGAATTCAATACGGCTGCAATCAAACTTTTCGGATCAGGATGGGCATGGCTTATCATTCAGGACGGAAAATTAAAAATTACCACCACAGCTAACCAGGATAATCCATTCATGGATACTCTTCCTGAAGATCAGAGAGGCTTTCCCCTGCTCAACATAGATGTTTGGGAACATGCCTATTATCTGAAATACCAGAACCGGAGAGCTGAATATGTCAATGCTTTCTGGAATGTTGTAAATTGGGAATTTGTTAACAAACGATACGATAAAGTTACAAGGTCCTGATGACAAAGTGGGTTCTTCATCTTTTCAAGCGATCAAAATATATCACTTTATCAACCATTCTACTGGTATTGTGTTTGTCTTTTTCCTATGAATCTGCCCCTGAAGTTGCAATACTGGAAAAAGTATTTGCTACAAATCATACCCTCGATGCGGTTAATGTTACCATGCTGATAAAAGAAAGAATAGATGGTGAATTGATTCATAAAAAGACCGAATTCAAAATCTCTTACAATCCATATAAGATCTATTTAAAACAATACTATCCGCACCAGGGACTTGAAATACTTTATATTGAAGGTGAAAACAATGGCAAAGCATTGTTGAACAGAAATACAATAGCAATTTCCAACCTGAAACTGGACCCCCTGAGCAATCTTATGCGTAATGACAACCATCATTCGATCTATAGGGCAGGATTTTCTTATTTTCTTGAAGTTGTTGAAAATTTGTATCATACCTATGATAAAAATGATACAAGTATCTGGCAATATAAGGGCCAGGTAAAATATGCCAATATTCTCTGTTATAAAATTGTTTTTCAAAATGATAATTTCAGGTATGTGCCATATAAAGTGAGAAACGGAGAAAACCTTGAATCCATATCAAAAAAATTGCTGGTTTGCGATTATTTAATAGTTGAAAAGAATCCTGAGATAAAATCATTCGAAGATCTTACACCCGGTACTACAATCATGGTTCCTTCTGATTACGCAAAACAGATCGTAATGTACATAGACCAGAAACGCGAATTCCCGGTCGGTTTAAAAAATTATGATGACAAAGGTCTCTTCCAGGAATATGCCTACGTGGAATATGAACTTAATCCGAAGTTTTCAAAACTTGATTTCAGCTTCGAAAATCCTGATTATGGTTTTAAAAAATAGTTTGACAATAAGAAATGAATCTTGTTTATAGCATTACTTGAGTTCGAAATATAACTCGCAATAGATCAATTATTTAAAATGAGTATTTTTGTATATGTTTGAGCTTTGATTCCTGGTGGCATAATTATTTATTTATTCCTGCCACAAAAACACTAAGGCACTAATTCCGATATCTATCGGGATCACTAAGATCAGTATAATTAAATATTTAAAAATCAAATGATTAAATCTGATATTTGTATTGAACTCACGTTGACGTTGTAACGAATATGCCCAAACACCAAGGTTATTTGCCATGAAAAGGACAATTGTATTATGTATGCTTTTTACAGTTTTTGTTGTTTTGTTCAATTGCAGGCAGATTGTTTATTCCCAGGTAAGTACCATTCAAATCTCATTGCTCACCTATAGCCCGGGTGATAAACTCTATTCAGTATTTGGTCACAGTGCAATACGTGTAAAAAACAATATCAAAAATACGGATGAAGTATACAATTATGGTACGTTTGATTTTAATGAACCTTCGTTCTATTTTGGTTTTGTACGTGGAAGACTGAAATACAAACTGTCCAGAGTACCTTTTGATATTGTTTTGCAGCAGTTAAAAATTGAAAACCGGTCACTTATAGAAACTCCGCTGAACCTCTCCCCTTCCGAAAAATCAAAAATGATCCAATTGCTGGAGGTGAATTATATGCCTGAAAACCGTGAATACCTGTATGATTTCTTTTATAACAATTGTTCATCGAAAATCATTGACCTGATCTCCGAAAGTATTTCAGACACGCTGGAGTATAATCAGCTTATTATACCTAAAAAAAGTTACAGGAAATTGCTGAATGATTACTTAAAGGAAAGGCCCTGGACTGATGCAGGGGTTGATCTTCTTATGGGCTTTCCGGCAGATAAAAGGGCCAGAGGAATTACGATTTCGTTTTTACCGGATTATTTGCATCTTCTTTTGAAAAACATCCGGATTAAAGAGGAATTTGGTTTTCAGAAAAGCCTTGCACAATCTGACATTGTCCATTTCAACTGCCAGGATCAATCTTCAAAACCTGCCATTCAGCCCGCGATCATTCTTTGGTCGCTGGTTCTTGTTTTGTTGATCTCACAGGTTTTTGGAACTTACATTCCGGGATTCTTCAGAATATTGGAAAAATCAATTCTTGTCATCTTTGGTTTTCTTGGTCTGATAATTCTTCTTCTCTGGTTGTTCACAGATCATTACATTTTCAATTTCAATACCGACCTTCTCTGGGCAAATCCTTTACTTCTTATTCTTGCTTTTACGAAAGATTCGGTAAATCAGGTCAAATTCAGAGTTATACTCACTTACCTTGTAACTTTGTTTGTCATAACCGGAATATTTACTACAATAATTGTTGAACGTAATTTCAACCTTACTGCCGTATCTTTTATGACAGCCATCATTCTGGTGAACAGAATATATATATACAAAAAGACAGACAATGATCCGTTTTATAGTGTTAGTTTATAAATTGAAAGAATTCAAAGGAATTGGTTTTTTATTTTTATCTTTTAATCACATATAAAAAGTGATACTTTATTCAATAATAACATCATATTAATTGATTATGAAAACATACATTTCAATAAGTCTCTTTTTATTATTTTCAGTACGTTGTTCTTCACAAGATGCAATTATAAGAACCAATGGTGAGAGAATCGATTGTGAAATAGTAAGTGTTGATAGTACCAATGTATATTTCTACCTAACCGATGGAAACACGAATGTGAAAACAAGCTTGTCACAGGATAAGATAGAAAAGATCTATTACAATTACGAAGGTAAATTTGATGAGAATACCTCTGCTCCGGATTCAATTCTTATAAGAAGAGAAGGATTAACATACAAGTATTATCACAAAGGAATTATTCTTTCAAATATTGAATTATCAGGCGTTTTAAGCCTGAATCAGAGTGCTTTTCAAGAATTTAAATCTGCAAGAAGCAGCATAGCTATGGCATATATTCTTGGTTTTTCAGGTGGATTTCTGATTGGCTGGCCAATAGGAACGGCTATTGCGGGAAAAGATCCTCAATGGTATATGGCTGCTATCGGCGGAGGACTTATTCTATTATCGATTCCCTTTTCAAGGGATGCAAAAATGAAAACACATAATGCAATTGATATTTATAATGGAGGATTAAGTAAAGCCTCTTATATAAAAAAAGAAGTATTGCTTGGTTTCACTACAAATGGTATTGGGATCTGCGTGATCTTTTGATATAATCCATGAATATATATCGACACAAAATATCACGGAGAATCCATGAATAAAATGGCAGAGAATTTATCTTAAAAGAAAACAATGCGAATTATCAATTCTCATACACATCTTATTGATACATCTGTGGTTTTTGCAGAAGATCAACTTCACTATCTTGAATATCTGAAAGGTATACCCACATTCTCCGATCTGGAAGCTGTTGTGGCTATGCTTTCTCTTGAAAGCTTATTGGCTCAGATGGATGAAGCAGCAATTGATAAATCTGTTTTGTTTGCAATGGACGGACCTTTATTGACTGCAAGCAATCAGTTTGTTGCTGATGTCTGCAGTAAAATGCCGGACAGATTCCTGGGTTTTGCTTCCGTAGATCCCAAAAAAAAGGATGCATGTGAAACGCTTACTCATGCAATCGGAAAACTGAAACTTAAAGGTTTGAAACTTCATCCTCCCTTACAGAATTTTTATCCTAACGATAAAAATGTATGGCCTGTTTATTCTCTTGCATCTGACCTTGGCATTCCCGTGGTTTTCCATGTAGGGACCACTCCCTTTGGCAGCCTGGTGAAACTGAAACAGGCCGATCCCATACTGATTGATGATATTGCTAATGATTTCCCCAACCTCAAGATCATTTTAACACATCTTGGTACATTATGGCACAATGAATCCTTTATGATTGTGGAAAAACATCCGAATGTTTTTATTGATACAGCCGCTTACCCTTATGAGATAGCAGAAATACTTACCGAAAAACTCATTATGCGGGTGGGAGAAGAAAAATTTATTTTCGGAACTGATTTCCCCATGCCTTATGAAAGAAAAATGCACCGAATTAAAGATTTTGTGGATGTATTTGAGAAAATTGACCTTTCGCCGGAATTAAAAGAAAGAATATTGTTCTCGAATTTTAAAACAATTATGAATGGAGTTGTATAATGATGAATTATGTATCCGTCCCAATTGTTGCTGTTTGGTTGTAATTCACAGCTATTGTAGCTATATTTAATAAAGTAACACCTTCTGAATTTAAGTATAAAACGAAGAAGAATGGATATTTGCCTTGTTTCAATGCCATTTCCCAGCCTGGAAAGACCCTCCCTCGGACTTAGCATACTATCTGCCTCAGCAAAAAAAGAAGGTTTCAGTGTGAAAACATTGTATGAGTGTTTTGCTTTTGCTGAAAAAATTGGCTATGATGCCTATTCAACGGTGAGCCAGGATCTGCTTTACCAAATTGGCGAATGGGCTTTTAGCGGGTGCTTCCCCGAATTCAATCCGGACCACAATGCTTATTTTGAATTGCTTTCAAGCAGGGCAGGTTCCATACTGCATGCCAGCGAATATGAATCAACCGGTAAGCATGAGCGCATAGTAAGTAAAGATTTCTTATGGGAAATAAGAAGAAAAGCGGTCGGATTTATCCACGAATCGGCAGAAAGAATACTGCATCTGGATCCAAAAATACTAGCCTGCACTACAATGTTTCAGCAGAACAATGCTTCGCTTGCCTTGTGCAGAGAAATAAAGAAACAACGTCCGGATATTGTAACTATTCTTGGAGGTACATCCTGCGATGGTGATGCATCACAGGTAATTGCAAGGAATTTTCCGGAGATTGACTTTGTCGTATCAGGCGAAGCCGATCTTCTTTTTACACAACTTTGTAACTCTATTGTAAAAGCGGGTATTAATATACCAGGAAATGAAATTCCGAATGGTGTAATATGCAAGAAAACTCTTGCTTTAGATAAAACAAGAGGATATGAAGCTCCTATTGCAATTGTTGACGATCTTGATAATACTCCTTTCCCTGATTTTGATGATTACTTCCTTCAGGTAAATTCCTTCAAATACAATAAGCTTCTTATGCCTCATGTGGCATTCGAAACAAGCAGGGGTTGCTGGTGGCATGAAAAGTCAGGAGGATGTACATTTTGTTCCTCAGCTCCAAACAGGCTATGTTTCAGGTCCAAATCGGCCAACAGAGTGATGGAAGAAATCAGATCGATTGTACACAATTACAAGATCAAAGTTCTGATGGCTACAGATGAAATTCTCGATCCGGATTATTTTAATGATCTTCTTCCCAGAATTGCGGACAAAGATTTTCCTGATTGTTTGTATTTTTTCGAAATCAAAGCAAATATTAAAGAAGAACAGGCAATTAAACTGTCTCAGGCAGGCATAAGGTGGGTGCAACCCGGCATTGAAAGTCTTCATGATGAAGCATTGAAATACATGAAAAAAGGAACAACAGCAGCGGGTAATATTTATCTTTTAAAACTGGCCTATGAAAATGGGATCAGGCTTATGTGGCATATTCTTTATGCATTTCCGGGAGAAGATGATGACTGGTACAAAGATATGTCCGAATTTCTGCCGTTGCTTTATCATTTAAATCCGCCTGATGCTTTAACGCATTTGCACCTCGACAGGTATAGCCATTATCATAAATTCCAGGAGAAATTCAATCTGGAACTAATCCCGCACAGATCCTCGAATTACTGTTTTCCTATTCCGGAAAAAGAACTAAATGATTTCGTCAGGTTTTTTGAAGATAAAACGCTTATTGAGGAAAATTATCCTGATTCTGAAAATATTAAAAAATTAAGATCGAAAATAAATGAATGGCATGAATTATTTCCTGCCAATAATCCCGTTGCAATAAAAGCTCATTTGATTTATAAAGAACACGGACAAAAAACTTTGATAGAGGATACCAGACCGTGTGCATTAAAGAAAGAAATTGTACTGGACGGATACGAACATCTTGTCCATAAAGCCTGCAGAGAACCAGTACATGAAAATTCTTTATTTAAAAAAGTTCAATATCTTTCAGATTCAACAGTCGATAAGAAAATGATAGAAAAAGCGATAGATTATCTGATAGAACATAAACTGCTTTTCAGTTTTAATAAGCGATTTATAAGTCTGTCCACAAAAGAACCTACATTAAAACTTCCAACTTTCGAAGAAATTAAAAACAAATATTACCAGAACTAGAATCTTTAACAAGTATACCTTCCATGCCAGTTGTTTTTTATAAAAAATGGTACGCCAGATTAATACGATTTATATTCGAAAGGTCATTTAACAGACTGAAAAACCTGTCACCAGATAAATTTGAAGCTCGTGCAATAAAACGACTAATTGATGTAGTCAACCATGTTGTTAATCATTCGTCGGTTTATTTTAAAATTTTAAAAAGTGAAAGTGCAGACACCGGGCCAATAAAAACCATCGATGATTTTAATGAAAGAATACCTGTTATTGATAAAGAAATACTTTTTAATAGGAATAGTCTGAAAGACCTTACTTTAGGGATAAAATTCGAAAACATTGGTACTATCAGAATTAGTTCAGGAAGTTCAGGAAGTTACTCCTATCAGCTACAGCCTTTTGGTTATAAAAGCACAGCAGGGATAGCCACTGAATATTTATTAAAGAAGATATTTAATGTGCCAATTGACAATACGATAATAATCAATACTTTACCTGCGGGATTTAATATCCCTACTTTTACAATTCCTGTGGTAGTCACCGGAACTATCGAAAACCATGCCTATGCTACTATTAAAAAAATTGCCGGAGATTTTAAACATATAGTGCTTACCGGCGAAGCCCCGTTCATTAAAAACGTACTTGAAAGTGGTACAAGAGATGGTTTTTGGTGGAGAGATCATGATGTCTTTATCATTACAGGAGGAGAATATGTGCCTGAAAATATGAGAAATTATTTTTCATTCTTATTGGGTCGCAATAAACCTGATGAAGGCCGAATCCAACTGAACATGGGACTAACAGAACTTGCGACAACAGTATTTTTTGAAACAAGAGAGACTGTTACTATACGCCGACTTGCCGGCACAAATGAAAAGCTAAGAAAATTACTCTTCACCGGCGATACCAGATCGATACCGGAAATTATGCATTACCTGCCACACGAGATTTACATGGAAAGTATCAGAAATCAATCTAACCGACCTGAACTGGTAGTAACATTATTGGATAAGAAACATCAAATTCCGATTATCAGGTATAATACAAAAGATGAAGTTGAAGTTATGACTTATAGAAATTTACAGTCTGTTCTTATCCGGTGCAATCTGGAAGCTTATTTACCTTCTTTTAAATTACCAATAGGAATTATTTACGGACGGGGCAAGCGAATGACTGATGGTCTTGACTGGTTCTCTGTAAATGAAATTAAAGAAATCATTTATTCCGATTTCGAAATTGCAGAAATAATAACCGGAGCTTTTAAAATTTATCCTGAAAACAATGGTAGTTTCGATGTTAAGATCCAGTTACAGGATAATAAGAAAGAAAGTCCTGATATGATTGAAAGGTTAAAGTTTATTACCAAAAGCTATACACTTTGTACCATTGAATACAAATTTATTTCCTTTTTTGAATTTCGTTTTGGAATGGAATTCAATTATGGAAGAAAATTTAATTATTACCTGTAATCCAAAGACTTCTTCAGAAATCCCTGATCTCCCCGCAGAGCTGTTTGTGAACCTTGCAATTCATCCTTTCCCACATCCATTCCATTTCCTAACGGTCTGCCAGGTTATTTGTAATCTAAAATATAGTGACTCTACAATACCAACGTGAAAACATGTGTCCATAATTACTGATAAGTTGTCCTAAACACAGCTGAGAGAAAACCGGACTATCATTTTCCGAGTAGATCTCCTGACAAGAGGAAAATATAAAAATCAATTACAACTATTTTCTTACAATACCAGACTTAAATTCTGATAGATAACTTTTCACTTTTTTACAGGGTCAAAGACTCGTGTACATCGGAATACCATTCACCTATATCATCATTGTCTCTTCCTTCCAATGGAAATTCCACGTTTCCATATCATTTGCTTTCCAGCGGGCCTCAGTATCAGCAATATCACATGCCGCCACTAATGTAAATCCCCCATAATACTTTGCAGGAGTGGAGATAGGATGAAAGAAGTATTTGTACCGGTTAATGAACCGAATCAGGGAAGGTTCCGATACATACACCCAATTGTCAACACCTATTCTTCGACTTGTAAGATACACAAGCCTGAGCAATCCTTTCAATACCAGATGTCGATTTTTTGTGGCTGCTACAACAAACCTTGAAAGTTCAGCGAGATTCGCTGCTTCATGCTTCTTTCCATGTATTCCGGGATGACCAAGATAAGGAAGTCGTGCATGATCACATTCTTTAATGATCCTCATAATTCCGATAACATTAAAATCCTCATCCATTGCCATGACATGAGCTGCTTTGCTATCGTATTCATCTCTTTCCAATCCGTCAGGATAATCACCAGGGGATAACCACCGCTTTTCTTCACAGTATACTTTGTAACGCAAGCGGTAACATTTTTCAAATTCCAATTCTGTTTCTGCAGTTTTGAAATACAAATCATGATCTACTCGTTCCATTCATTTTTTATTAGTCAGATGCTTTGTATCAATTAAAAAACGCAAGGCCGGTAGGATTAGATAAATAAAAATTACTAAAAATTGTTCGAATTAATAGCATTCTTTTGACCAATGAAGAAAAAATATTCTGAAAAAAACCTATATAACGTATAAGGTGTAAATACAACAAGTTAAATATCAATGCATTAGCATGTTATTTGGAAAGAATATAAATTACACTTTGGGTAGGTAATAATAATCACCTATTAGTCAAATCGTTAAATAAATCATCTCAATTAAAGGTTGACATAACCTTTTTCTTATATAAAAAATGCTGAATTGAAAATGTCTATTTCCATAAATTCAGTTTTTCAAGTTCAATTTCTTCCTCAAAAAACATTCGTGCGATCAGTTTGAAATAACGTGTAAGGTCAGAAACATAAAAATTTTTTACTCCCCGTTTTGTCGAGGTATTCCTGATACTTTCCTTATCCAATAGCAGACGAAGACTTTCGGCAATTATTTTACCGGTATCAATTATATCCACATCGAAATTATAGAATTTATTGATCTGATTTTTAATGATCGGATAATGAGTGCAACCCAGTATAAGCGTATCAATTCCGCTTATTTCTCTGCGTGAAAGATACGTTCGGATAATTGCGTTGCTGATATCATCAAAAATAAATCCCTCCTCAATCATGGGCACCAGCAAAGGAGTAGCCATGGATAAAACATATACTCCTTTTTTCTTTTTATGTATTTTATTGAAATATGTGTTGGTATCAATGGTACTTTTGGTACCGATCACTCCAATTTTTTTATAATCAGTTTCAACGATATAATTCACCACAGGGTCAATTACATTCAGAACATGAATGTTACTCCCTGCTTGTTTTACAACTTCTTCATAAGCGTTTGATGAAGCAGAATTGCATGCAATCACAATTACCTTGCATTGTTCTTCAACAAGAAACTTTGTAATTCTTGCAGAGTATTGAACAATAGTATCTTTTGATTTGTCTCCATAGGGAAGATGAGCGGTATCTCCAAAATAAATTATTTCTTCGTTGGGAAGCATCAGATGAATTGCTTTGGCCACAGTTAATCCGCCAAGTCCCGAATCAAATATTCCAATTGGTCTTGTTGCATTGTTTTTCATAACGAAAGATACAAAAAAGAAACTATCCAAAAAGACATAAATTTAAGAAAATGCCACAAAGACCCTAAGTCTTCAAGAATCGCAAAATCTTGATTATCAGAATATTATTACTTTGTGGATCTTCGTGTTTTAGTGATTTGGCGGCATGAAATTAACTTTTTGGACAGCTTCTTGAAAATTTCTTTTCAATACCTTATTCGAGGCCAAGTTTGGTTTTTACCAATTGTAAAATATCTTTGGAATCGGGCGATGCATAGACGACCGATCCCATACCAGTATCTAAAATATATGTGAATCCGTTTTCTTCAGCAACTTCGTTAACTGCATTCAGGGCAGCCTCCTGAACAGGAGTAAACAGTTCAACTCTTTTTTGTTGAATATCCTGTTGAGCAGTTTGTTCGAAAGTTGATATTCTGTTCTGCAAATCTTCCAACTCAGCTTCTTTTGTAGCTCTTGCCAAATCACTCATTGTTCCTGCTTCCATTGCTTTACGGTAAGCTTCGAATTTCTTATTAAACTCAACTGACATCTCCTCTAACACCAGTTCATGTTCCCTGGCAATTTTTTCCAGCTTTTTTTGCGCACTATCGCTTGCCGGCATAGCAGCTAATAGTTCCTGACTATTGATATGTCCTATTTTGAGTTTGTCCTGAGCATTCACAGATAAACTAAGGATAACTGCACTTATCAGTAAAAAAACCAAATATTTTTTCATGTTTATTAGAATAAATATAATTTCCGGCACAAATGTATGAAATTAATTTTTATAACCTAATCTTTGTAATACCTCGTCACTTATATCGTAACGGGGATTTGTATACAACATTGTAGGACCACTTGCAGAATCAAAGATAACAGCATACCCATTCTCATTGGCAATCTCTTTGACTGCTCCATAAACTTCATCCTGAATCGGCTTGATCAGTTCCTGGCGTTTCTTGAAAAGCAAACCTTCCTGTCCAAAATAGTCATTTTGTAATTTCTTGGCTTCACGTTCCTTGGTAATGATTTCCTCTTCCCGTTTTGATTTTATTTCATCGGTAAGCAATACTTTTTCTGCCTGGTATTCACGATACATTTTATCAATATTTTCAAACATTGCCGATACTTCGTTTTCATATTGCTTGGATAGTTTATCCAGTTCATTTTCGGCTGCTTTATAAGAAGGAATGTTGTTCAATACGTAATCCGTATCAACAAATGCAAATTTTTGTGCAAGTGAAAAAGAAATTGCCAGTGCAGCCAATGCCAAAGTTGTTATTGCTTTTTTCATCTGTTTAAAATTTTTTAATTTCTGAATGTTCAAAAAATTTGAATACATTCAGGAACTCACATAGATTTTAATCATTCTTCTGTGTGTCCCGATAGCTATCGGGATGAATGATAAAAATTCATGTTCGTTTCATTGTTTTAATATTTATGTTCACAATAATAATACAAATTCTATACCGTTCTGCCCATTAAAATTGCTGTCCCAGAACAAAATGCCACTGTCCTTTCGATCGTTCATAGGGTTTACTGCGACTGGGATCAAATCCATATCCCCAGTCAATCCCCAGCATTCCGAACATCGGCAGAAAAGCTCTTACTCCCAGTCCGGCAGCTCTTCTCACATCAAACGGATTAAATTCATCCCACTTGCCCCATGCATTCCCCCCTTCGACAAATACCAGTCCGTATATTGTTGCAGATGGATTTAAAGAAAAAGGATACCTGATCTCGGCATAATAGCGGGTATAAATATTCCCATCCGAAACACTAACATTCCTGTATTCAGGATCACCTTCCTCCCCTGTCGCATATGATACTTGTTCCGTATGATATGGCGTAATACTTCCATCCTCATAACCTCTTAATGCAATTACATCTGTTCCGTATAAATTATAACCACTCAATCCACTTCCTCCAACTTCAAATTTCTCAAAAGGAGGAGGCCCGATGGTTTTATTGTAGGCACCAAGATAACCAAAATCAGCCCGTAATGCCAGGACCAGCTTTTCTATCAGACTGGTATACCATGCACTTGAAAAGGTCCACTTATGAAATTCAATGTTTTTGTATCTGTCTTCATAAGGAGCCTCGGAATAATCCGTATCATCAAAGACTGAATAAGGGGGTGTTAATCTAACACCCAGACTGAAAGCCGACCCTTTTCTCGGGTATATCATCTGATCCTGGGAACTTCTGGCCAGAACAAGTTTAAGGCTGAATAAATTGAAGTTGCCGTTATAAAGCAGTCCCAGATTATAATTATGCAACCTGTATTGCTGATATGACAATTCGGAGTATAATGAAAAATAATCGTCAGGCCATTTCAATCGTTTGCCCAAACCTACCGAAGCTCCAAATGTTCTGAATGAAGGATCCAGTTCGTCAAATGAATTGTACTGGGCATAGGGTCGTTGTTTTGAATAATAAAATGACACAGAAAAAGAATTTGGTTTTTTTCCGCCGAACCATGGTTCGATAAAACTTATATTGTATCCATGATAGCTTGGTCCGGATGCCTGGGCTCTCAACTGCAATGTTTGTCCGTCACCACTCGGGACAGGTCTCCAGGCTTTTGCATCAAAAAACCTGCGGATTGAAAAGTTTGAAAAACGAATTCCGATAGTCCCCATAAATCCATAATAGCCACCCCATCCGCCTGAGAGTTCAAGCTGGTCATTGGCCCTTTCTTCAAGACTGTAATCAATATCTACCGTTCCCTCGGCAGGATTTGGTAACGGATTTGGTGAAATTGTCTCCGGATTAAAGTGCCCCAAGGTTGCCAGTTCCCTGACAGACCTGATTATATCAGATCTCGAGAACAATTCACCCGGCCGCGTGTATAATTCTCTTCTTACAACATGCTCATTGGTCTTTGTATTCCCGCTTATGGTCACTTCATTAAGCGTAGCTTGCTTCCCTTCATATATTCTAAGCTCAAGATCTACCGAATCGTTTTCAATTCTTGCCTCAACCGGAGTAACATTAAAAAATAAATACCCGTTATCCATATATACCGACGTGATTGCATCCTCATCATTTATAAGTCTGTCCTGTAACAATGTCTGATCATACAAATCCCCCGGTTTCATCCCCAGTACCATTCCAAGATATTCAGACGGGTACTTGGTATTACCAATCCATGTTATGCTTTTGATGTAGTATTGATTCCCTTCAAATACATCAATTTTCAATGCTACGCGTTTCTTGTTCAAACGAACCAATTCATCCTTAATAATTTTAGCATCGCGATAACCATTTTCATTATAAAAACTTATGACCTTATTTTTATCTTCCTTGTATTCGGCCTCTATAAATTTTGATCCTTTGAAAATATTTAAATCGCGTTGCTTTGTTTTTTTCATTAATCTGCGCAAGCGCCTGTCTTTGTAAACTGAATTCCCTTCAAACACAATTTCCTGGATTTTCACTCTCTTGCTTTTATCAATATCAATATAAAGATTTACCATATTGATGTTGGTGGTATCCTCTTCCTGCCTGATATCAATATTTACATTGAAAAATCCTTTTTCCGTAAAATGTTTTTTAATGATCAGGGTTGTATTGTTCAAAATATCTTCGGTAATCTGTATGCCCCTTCTGATATTTATCTTTTCTTCTATGTCGCCCTTTTCTGTCTTATTGGTACCGGTAATTTCCAGCCTGTTCAGCCGTGGTTGTTCCACCAATTGAATTTCCAGATATGCTTTCCCATCTTCGATTTTTGTTACCAGAATTTTTACATCCGAAAAAAGTCCGTGTTTCCAATATTTATTTACTGCCTGGGTAATATCAGAACCAGGAATTTTAATTTTCATTCCTTTGCTCAGCCCGGAAATAGAAACCAAATGCAATGGTTGAAGATACCTTACACCGGTAACTTCTATATCGCCAATAATGTATTCTTTAGATCTTGAATAATCAATGGGTTCATATTCAATACTGTCTGTAACAAACCTGGAAAAAACACTTAGGTTGATTGAAACAATAAAAAATGAGATAAAAAATATTCGCATTCTACACTAACTATTTACGTTCATATTTGTGACGAGTTGTTCACTTGTTTTACCAAATCGTCTTTCCCTTTTCTGAAAATCTGCAAGTGCCTGATAAAAGTCCTCTCTTCTGAAATCAGGCCAAAGTACCGGAGTGAAATACAATTCGGTATATGCAATCTGCCAAAGAAGATAATTACTCACTCTGAATTCGCCGCTTGTACGTATTAGTAGTTCCGGATCAGGGATACCCGATGTTGTCAAATAGGTTTCGAAAACAGAATCATTGATATCTTCACAATCCAGTTTTCCCAGCTTTACATCTTCAGCAAGATTCCTGGCTGCATTAAGAATTTCCCATCTGGAACTGTAACTCAATGCAAGAATGAGGTGTAATCCTGTTTTTTTCCTGGTTTTATCAATAGCTCCCTTTAACTGGCTTGCTACCAGTTTTGGCAAAGTATTTAAATCTCCGATAGCTCGCAACCTGACATTGTTTTCAAGCAATGTTTTTGTTTCTTTATTAATTGTTGATACCAACAACGACATAAGGGCATCGATTTCTGTGCGCGGACGATTCCAGTTTTCTGTTGAAAAAGCATACAATGTAAGAAATTCTATTCCAAGTTCAGCTGCAGCTTCAACAGTATCACGAACAGCAGCAACACCATTGTTATGACCAAAAATTCTCGGGTTGCCTTTTTTCTTTGCCCATCTGCCATTCCCGTCCATAATGATGGCCACGTGTTTTGGCAACTTTTTCAAATCAAGCTGTTCCTTATATCCCATTCTCAAATTGTATTCTAATTATATGCCGGACAATCAGCTGCAAATTTAAAAAACTTATAGGTAATAAATACCCCAATAAAAGAATACCAGTCATTATTATTAAGAAGTGTGTTGCCAAGTTGATTTTCAACATTATCAATATTGTCTCTGAATGTTTTCCTGAAAGACCATTCACATCCCGAACTTAACCTTTTTGTGAGGTTTACCTTAAAGCCAACTCCAAAAGGAATGGTTAAAAACGGACTGCTTCCGGTTGATATTCCGCACCCTAATCCGGCGCTTACATAAGTACTGTAGAGCCATTTTTCTTCTCCTGTTATATAGGGCAGAAAATTAAATTCCAGCTGACTGTTAAAATCCAGTATTTGTTTATTAAAACTCTGCGGCGATCGAAGCGGAACATTCCGATCAGGAAAATCGCTGTCACTTCCTCTTAATCCGGCATAGATACCACATATTCTTACAGCATATCTTTTGTTAATGTTTATCCTGAAAAGTGCTCCGAAAGCTGGTGATAATTTATAAAAATGCCTTTTCGGATTAATTTCTCCCATATAATAAGTTCCACCACCAATTAAACCAAAATCTGTATATCGCTGAGCTTTTGTCAGTGAAAAACTAAATAGGAAAAAGATAATGATTAACTGTTTCATCAGAATTTATATATTTATCTGGCCTGACGCCTGCCTGCCATGCCTGCGGCAGGTAAACCGGACAGGCAGGAAACTCCATATTTCAATTGCTTTATTTATTCTGTTTTTTGAGTATAAAAACATGGAGGTTTCATGCAATTCGTCTTGTTCGCTTCTCAACAACGAAAATAAGTGTTCTTTTAGCGCCCAAGATCAGAATTTTTCTTAAAAAAACATAAAAGAATTAAAGAATAAAGCATTTTAATGATAAAATATCTATTCTAATGCTTCTTTTTTGGATTTGGGTACTTTGGGAGTCCGCTTTTTGATTTTTCTATCTCCTGCTTTGCCTTGCTTGTGTTCCCTGTCCAGGAATAAAGGCAAACCTCTTCTGGAAGTTTTCAGTCTATACCCCACAGAAAATGTCAGAAAGTAATATACATCATTGTGTTTCGAGTCTTCCGTTTGTCTGTAACCTTCAATATAATCAGAAACAGAATACCTGTATCCCAACTCAGCATTTACAAGCCATCTGTCATCAATTATGTATTTTAATCCAAGTCCGAAAGGAAATACAATTCCGATATTGTTATTCTTGATCTCATCAACAGGTGTTATATCTTGTGTGAATGTAACATGAGATATGGAATAAACACCGCCAATTCCAAGAAAAGCGTATGCATTGAAAGACATATAGTTATTTAACATACCACGCTTGTTAAACATAGCTGCCGATCTGTATCTTCTCTCTTCAGGAATAAAATAGTATTCAGCCTGAGCAGAAAATTCGAAAAGCATGGTTTTATAACTTCTCCCTCTGTCATTTCTTGAATTGGCATCAGTGCCATTCCCCCATGCCAATATGGTATTTACTTTCAATGCATATACCGGATCAAGTTTATACCTGGCATACAACGGAAAAGCAAGCCTTGTTTCATCAATTTTAATGTCTTTCAGGCCAAACCAGTTTTTTTCATCAATGGTGCCACCAATATCACCAAAAACCTGAGTTACACCGATACCTCCACCTACTTCATACCTTCTAAGTTTCCAGCGCTGGCCATTCACCGGTTTCACAAAACTTATAATAAGAATTGCAATGAAGACACTAAGCTTAACATGATCAATTTTTGCTATATCCTTTACTACCATTCTTGTTTAATTGGTCATTTCCTAAAATTACATCTTTTCATGCAAAAAAAAAATTCCTCCTCAAATACTCTAATTCCTCTTGTCTGCACCCCACATCAGTTTATTACGAATTGTATAATAAAAGCTATTAAAAGAAAAATTAACAATTTTCAATGGGAATTTAGCTTTTTTAATACGAAATATATTGTCTTTCACATCCATTATCTCCGTTCTGTTATCTAAGGTAATATGAAAGTTGCCGCTGCGTGATTTCACTTCCAATCTGATTTCGATGTTATCCGGTACAATGATTGGCCTCACAGTTAAGTTGTGAGAAGCTATCGGCGCTATAACCAGGTTATCGGAACCGGGCAGAACAATTGGACCACCTACACTCATATTATATGCTGTTGATCCTGTCGGTGTAGAAATAATCAATCCATCTGTCCAGTATGTATTCAAGAATTCATTATTAAGATAGGTGTCAATTGTAATCATCACCGTATCTTTCTTTTGGATTGTAACATCGTTCAAAGCAAAATTGTATTGTCCAAATATCTGATTTTCAGATTCCACTGAAAGCATGGAGCGATTTTCAAGTTTATAATTACCTTTTAAGATTGCATCCAGTGCTTCGGATAGTTCTTCTTTTGAGATATTTGCCAAAAAACCTAACCTTCCGGAGTTAATCCCTATTACAGGTATTTTAAAACTCTTAAGAAACATAATGCTTTTAAGGAAAGTACCATCCCCTCCAATACTGATTAAAAAATCAATATCCTCCGGCACACTTTCCGTATCCGTAAATACCCCATCAAAATCAGGATTTATTTTGCATTCATCACTCACAAAATCGTAGAAAGGTTTGTACAAGAATACACCTATTCTATTCAAATTTAAATATCTGAATAAATCCTTGATGTATTTATTAAAATCAGGACTGAAAGTGCCACCGAATATTGCAATTTTCATTAAAAGGTCAATTAAATACTCAAATACTTCATGAATGAATCATATCTGTTTTCGTACAGACTATTCAGATCATTCTCATCCATAAAGGAGGCTTTGATAATGTAATTGTATCGAACAAATGTCTGGATTATTGAGGTAAGTTCCTTTCTGTTAATCTTAAGAGTAACCTCCATTTTTGTGCTATCTGCAAGACTAGTAATGTAGCAGCTTAAAATTTTAGCATCATTGCTTTCAACAATCTGAGCAATTTCGGACAAGGAATAATCATTTGCATTCAGATCGAGGACAATAATCCCTCCCGGTTGCCTTAATGCCGAAACATCGGCAAAATAATGAAGAAGGTCCGTAAGTGTGATCACTCCCTGATATTGGTTTTCGTTATTCAACACCGGAACTACAGACAATTGAAGTTCAGAAGCCAGTTCCATAACTTCGTAAATATGTTGATCATAAATCACAAAAGGACTGAAAAGAGATAAATTATGATTGCCAATGGGCTCCTCTGCCATGTTGTTATCATAAATGTCTTTATCAGATATAAGTCCCAGGAAATCAAGATTATTCACTATAGGCAAATGGGAAATCCTGAAAATATCCATCCAGTACAATGCCTTTTGCCCACTGTCTGAAGTACGCAAAGCCGGTATTACGTCTGATATCAAATCCTTAGCCAACATAGAACGGTTCTCAGAAAATACTATAATTTTACATCCAATTGATCATGTAAATAAATTCAATGACCAGATTAAGTGTAAATATAAATAAAATTGCAACATTAAGGAACTCCAGAGGCGGTAACATCCCTAATGTTCTGGAAGCTGCTATCAGATGTCAGGAATATGGTGCACAAGGTATTACTGTGCATCCCCGGCCAGATGAAAGACACATTAAAAAACAAGACGTATTTGATTTAAGACCTATTGTCAATACCGAATTTAATATTGAAGGCTACCCATCAAGAGAATTCCTTGATCTGGTAATCGGAGTTGCGCCGGAGCAAGTGACCCTGGTTCCTGATGCACATGATGCCATTACCTCAAACCAGGGTTGGGATGCAAAAAAACACAATGCCTTTTTAAAAGACGTTGTTTCCGAGCTTCAATCTTACAATATCCGTACATCTGTTTTTGTTGAAACAGATGTAAATAATCTGGAAGCTACAAAAGAAACAGGCACCAACAGGATTGAATTTTATACAGAACCTTATGCAAAACAATTCCCGCTGAATAAAGAAGCAGCTGTAAAACCATTTACTATAGCTGCCAAAAAAGCATTGGAACTTCATCTGGGTATAAATGCCGGGCATGATCTAAATCTTGAAAATTTAAAATTTTTCGCTATTAAAGTGCCCGGATTATTGGAAGTATCAATTGGTCATGCCCTGATTGCAGATGCTTTGTATTACGGACTGGAAAAGACAATTCATCTTTACCTGGAACAACTTCAATAAATGCAGCTTCATT
>JAFGQO010000031.1 GCA_016935615.1 Bacteroidales bacterium | reverse complement strand
CGTTCCTGGCTCTCATATATGTTTTTTAATAAGTAAGATAATAAAAAAAAGAAATGCTCCTGCAATTTGCCGTATTGTGTAGCTATTTAAAATAAGATTAAATAAAAATCTCATTTACAAATATTTTTGTATATTTCAATCAAAATGTGACTTAAATAAAACCAATACATGCGACCTGAGTCAATTTATTTTCAAAGATTCAAAGATACTGTATGTTATACTTCATGACAGAAATAATATCTGTAATAATTAGTTGGACAGAAGCCTTCAGAACAAAATGATATTACAATTGTTGTTAATATACATAAAAAATTTTTATGCTGAAACTTTTTACAAATCTTTCTTATAAAGTAAGCAAAGTTGTAACAAATACATACAGCACATCTTTCTCAGTAGCAGTAAGATTTCTGGACAAGGATCTTCGGAAAGCGATATACGGCATCTATGGTTTTGTGAGATTGGCAGATGAAATTGTTGATTCCTTCCACAACCATGACAAAAAATTCCTTCTCGATAAATTTGAAAACGACTATTATGATGCATTGAAAAGGGGTATTAGTTTAAATCCCGTTCTGAATTCTTTTCAGGAGACAGTCCGTCTGTATCATATTCCGGATGGACTGGTAAAAGCTTTCCTGAAAAGTATGAAACTCGATCTAATAAAAAATGATCATGTGACAAAAGATGAAACTGATGAATACATTTATGGCTCAGCAGAGGCAGTTGGACTGATGTGCCTTAAAGTTTTTACCGGAAACGATGAAAAACTATACGAAGAATTAAAGCAACCTGCAAAAAGGCTGGGGGCAGCCTTCCAGAAAGTTAATTTCCTGCGCGATCTTAAAGATGATACACTTATTCTTAATCGTCGCTACTTTCATAACATTACGGGTAATGAATTCAATGAAAAAATAAAGCAGGATATCATCGATGACATTGAAAATGATTTCGATGATTCAGTCACAGGCCTGAAAAGGCTTCCTGCTGATTCAAAAACAGGTGTGCTGATTGCATATTATTACTACAAACGACTGATGCAAAAAATAAGACGGACACCGGCTGAAAAGCTCCTTGAAGCCCGTATAAGAGTATCCGGGTTCGCCAAATTTTTACTCCTTATCAAATCTTATGTTGTAAGTAAACTAAAGCTGTTCTGATTTTGTTATATGCAATAATTACTATTCAAAATAACAGTAAGTATGAAAGAGCCCTATGTGATACTTGTGGATGAGAATGACAACCAGACCGGCATCTGCGGTAAGATGGAAGCACACACCAAGGCTTTGCTTCACAGGGCTGTATCCGTTTTCATTATAAATTCCAAAGGTGAATGGATCCTGCAAAGAAGAGCCATGGACAAATATCACTCAAACGGTCTATGGACAAATACCTGCTGCACCCATCCGCATCCCGGAGAATCAAATATTGGAGCTGCCAGAAGAAGGCTTAAGGAAGAAATGGGTATTGAATGCGACCTGACCATTCTTTTCAAATTCAGATACAGGGAAAAACTTGACAACGGACTTACAGAACATGAACTGGATCACGTATTTTTTGGAATTACAGACGATAACCCTGTCATAAACACATCCGAGGTGGAGGAATGGGAAGCTGTCTCCTATACTAAACTACATGAAGACATTGTTAAAAATCCTTCTGCATATACATACTGGTTCAAAGAAATCTATGAGAAGGTAAATTCATTTATTTTACAAATTCAAAACGAACAAAAATGATACTGCTGCTACTGGTTCTTTCATTTCTTTTTATGGAATTCATTGCTTGGTCAAACCATAAGTATGTGATGCATGGGTTTCTGTGGTCGCTCCATAAGGATCACCACGTCGCAACGATCGCAGGAAAGCCCGGCTTTCAAAAAAACGATCTCTTCTTTCTTATATATGCAGTTCCGGCCATAATACTGATAATATCAGGTATATCATTTGCAAACTCATACCTTATTGCCATTGGAGCGGGTATAACACTTTATGGAATTACCTATTTTCTTATACACGATGTTGTGATACATCATCGACTTCCTCTGTTCAAAAATCCCGGAAATTTCTATATCTCTGCAATAATCAGAGCCCATGAAGCACATCATAAACCCAGGAACGTTACAGATTTCAAAAATTATGGCCTGTTAATATTTCCAGTAAGGTTTTTCAAATAAAATTTATGCCGTTATATCTGACACTGGAATTTAGTTCAATAATAATACCTGCAGTATTAAGTTTTGACAAGAAGGTAGAATTTTATAAGAACTGGCCGGTATTGTTTCCATCTCTTATAATAACCGGCACCTTTTTTATCATCATTGATATCATTTTTACAATGGGAGAAATCTGGGGTTTCAATCCCGGGTATCATTCAGGGATAATGCTGGTTTACATGCCTCTCGAGGAATGGTTATTCTTTATTGTGATCCCCTATGCCAGTATTTTTATTCACTATGTTCTTTCAGCCTATTTTCCCGAATTAATACTACCTGATAAAATTACCCGTATCATTTCTGTCGTTATAATGATCGTATCACTTGTTACTGTAATCACCAGTTTTCAAAGAACTTATACCGCAGTATTTTTTTTAATTATACTGATTATCCTGTTTTTGATGATGTTTGACAAGTCCCGGTTATTGAACAGGTTTTTCCTGACATTCCCTGTGATACTGATCCCTTTTATTATTGTTAATGGTATTCTTACCGGCAGCTTTATTGCAGATGAAGTAGTATGGTATAATAATGAGGAAATAACCGGCATCAGGATTTTCACAATTCCTGTGGAAGATTTTGTTTATTGCTTTAGCCTGATTCTTCTGAATCTGTTACTGATGAATTATTTTCGTAAGGTTTTCACGAAAAAATATGACAGCTGAAATAAAGTATACCATTCAAGGGATAAGAAGCCTGATAATACAAAGGATCAAAGAGACCAGAATTATCTTAATAGTATTCTACAGCGTCGGAATAGCCGGAATAGCTTTTGATTCAACAAGGGATTTGTTTATCTCTCTTACCCCTCTTGCACTCATTTTAAGCCTGACTGTACTGATTGCTTTTCATCAGCCGGTTAATCTGAAAAAAGAGGTTTCAGTGTTTGCAACAATTTTTATTTCCGGCTTCCTGATTGAAGCAGCCGGTGTAAAAACCGGACATATTTTCGGCATTTACAGCTATGGTGAAGGACTCGGATCAAAATTGTTCGGCACTCCTCTGATAATAGGGATCAACTGGGTATTCCTCATCTATTGCACAGCAGCAATTGCCACGAAAATTACCCTGCCGGTCGTATTCAGAATCACTATCTCATCGTCATTAATGGTCATTTATGACTTGATAATGGAGCAGATTGCCCCTTTTATGGATATGTGGAGTTTTGAAGGAGGGAAAGCTCCCCTGAGAAATTACGCCGCATGGTTTATTCTTGCTTCGATTTTCCAAATATTTCTCAGGCTTGCGGGAGTAAGGACCATTAACAGAATCGCTCCTTTTCTTTTTCTTATTCAGATATTTTTTTTTATTATCCTTTTAGCCTTTTATAAACTTGCAGAATGATTTACAGGGCAAAACATCATCCAATATTATATACGTTTTTCAAATTATACACCCTCTGGAAAATAAAAAGGAATTTCAACAGTATTGTTATCACAGGCGATCATAATAATAAAGATCTTCCTGTTCTCCTTATCTCCAATCATATTTCATGGTGGGATGGTTTTTGGGCAATGTATCTTAATATGAAAATATTCCGTCGCAGGTTTTATTTTATGATGACTGAGGAGCAGCTGAAAAAATATATGTTCTTCAATAAAACCGGAGGCTATTCTGTTAAAAAAGGCTCAAAAAGTGTCGTGGAAAGCCTGGATTACACTGCAGACCTGCTTTCTAACGGCGATAACCTTGTACTAATCTTCCCTCAGGGAGAAATCAATTCTCTTTATGCAAGGAATTTCAGGTTTGAGAAAGGGCTGGAATATGTCCTGAAAAAGATAAGAAGTAAAGTGCATATCATTTTTACAGTAAACCTGCCTGACTATTTTTCCTGCACGAAGCCAACGGTTTTTATGTATTTCAGGGAATATTCCGGTGATAGCCTGTTCGCACCTGATATAGAAAAGGAATATAATCTCTTTTATGAAAGCTGTTTAGTAAAGAATTATCAAAAAAAAGGATGAGGATGGCACTGCTGACCGTTATTATTTTGATATTCACTCTTATTCAGCTTACAATATCGCTGATAAACCTGATCTTTGAAAGGAACCTGCCTGAATCAGGTAAGCAACCGGGAGAACTCGTATCGGTGCTGATACCTGCACGGAATGAAGAAAAGAATATCGCCAATATTCTTAATGATCTCATTGAACAGGATCACCGAAATATTGAAGTGATTATATTCAATGATCAGTCAGAGGATAATACTGCCGCTATTGTTAACAGGTTTGTTAATAAAGACAAACGAATAAATCTGATTAATTCTGAAGGATTACCTGAAGGCTGGCTTGGCAAGAATCATGCGTGTCATATACTGTCAGAACATGCCAGAGGAGAGTATTTATTATTTCTCGATGCAGATGTACGGGCAGGCAAAAAATTGATCTCCTGTGCCATAGAATATGCCAGAAAACATAATACAGGACTTATTTCAATATTCCCTAAGCAGATCATTAAATCTGTTGGAGAATGGATAACTGTCCCAAATATGAATTTTATTCTTGTTTCCCTGCTTCCTTTAATACTGGTCAGGATATGTAAATATCCGTCATTGTCAGCAGCAAACGGGCAGTTCATGTTTTTCAAAGCCATGGCATACAAATCAACGGAACCGCACAAAATAATGAAAGGACATAAGGTCGAAGATATTGCTATTGCAAAATTTTATAAAGAAAACAATATTAAAATAGCATGTCTTTTAGGTGATAAGAAGATAACCTGCAGGATGTACGAGGGATTTAATGATTCAGTTAACGGATTCTCAAAGAACGTCATTGCATTCTTCGGTGATTCGTTCCTTTTGGCTTTACTCTTCTGGTTTATAACGACTTTCGGATTTGTGGTTATATATTTCGCTTTACCAAAAACAGTATTTGCTCTATACATAGCATCATTTCTCCTCATCAGGATTATTGTTTCAATTGCCAGCCGACAGAATACATTCTATAACCTTGTTTTTTTAATACCTTTGCAGATCTCACTTGGTATTTTTATATACAAAGCATTCATATATAAACATTTCAATAAATTTCAATGGAAAGGGCGAAGCATAAATTAATTCTATTTCTTGTCCTGCTTGCATGTTTCTCCGACATATCAGCAAACATACGGTCAGAAATCTACAATGCTTACGTGAACAACAGGATGGATATATGGAAGAATGTAATTGACCGCCTGGAAGCTGACAAGTTGAAAAGTAGCGAGCAGATCATTGAACTTGTCAATTATCAGTATGGCTATATAGGGTATTGTATCGGATTTAAGAAAAAAGAAGAAGCAAAAAAGTACCTGGAACTCGCCGAAAAAAATATTGAGGTTCTTAATGCACGCAACTATGATCCTTCTACCATACATGCCTATAAATGTGCATTCTATGGTTTCCGGATTGGTCTGAATAAAATAACTGCACCTGTGAACGGACTTAAAAGTATGGAGCATGCACGCTCAGCGCTTGACCTCAACAGGGAAAATTATTTCGCCCATATCCAGTACGGCAATATCCAGTTCTATATGCCAAAAACTTTTGGGGGATCAAAGAAAGAGGGGATCGGGTACTTCCTCAAAGCAAAAGATCTTCTCGAAAGGGATCCTGCCAATCTGGTTGAAAACTGGAATTATCTGAGTCTCCTGGTAATAATAGGACAATCATATACATATAT
>JAFGQO010000030.1 GCA_016935615.1 Bacteroidales bacterium | reverse complement strand
GTTCTCCCTTATCGAAACCAACAGCTTCGATGGGGTTTCAAATGAATATTGAAAATCATCCTTTTTGCATGCTGACAAGATCATAATGAGAAAATAGCGTTAATAAAGTGGCCTAAAGCCCAATCTTTATCAATGGTGCTTTTTACCACTCCTTTTTGTGCTGCTATACCCGCTATCTCTTTTTGTAAAATCATCAGTATTGTTTATTACAAATGTCCAAAATCTCATCGCGGCTTATATTTAACCTTAACCGCCATTCATTTACAAATTCTCCATTGTCGATGCCTGCCGGATCAATTACATTGTATTTTTTATTTATTTGCTGCTTAGCGTACCTTATAAAGTTTTTTAAGCCTTTCTTATCAAGTAGCTCAGCCAAAAAGCCCATGCGCTTGGTTGCTGCAATGTTGTTGATAGCTGTACAATAGGTTATCATTTTTTCGCTATTGAGTTTTGCCTCGTTGAAAGCCCGGATAAGCTCGGCATAACCTCCGGAATGCCCGGGCAGGTCAAAACAGTCCACAATGGTCTTTTCGATATCGGTAATCCAATATTTTCTATTGTCCTGACCCTGTGTGAGTAATCCGGTAATTTTGGAGGGAGCTACTTTTACGAACTTATATGAAGTTCCGAATACTGCTTTATTCCTCTTAGGCTTTAAGGTCTGAATAAATACATTATTGGGAAACTGTTCGGTAAGCCCATGAGCATTCAGTGCAGACCAATATGCAATTGCTCCGGAATCACTAATAAAGCAGCCAATTACTTTTTCATCGTTGAAATTTGCACGGCAATATTTGCCCCGTTCAATCCTGGAGAGTATTTTTTTATGAACCAAATTCTCAATTAATTCATTAATGTCTTGAAATTTAGTGTTGAATTTTTCTTTGAGTTCATCCAATGTGAAAATATCCAGTTCGTAATCGTCTAAAGACAGCATAAAATCAATTTGTTGCTGATTTAGATTCTCTGTTATGTATGTGCTTCTTGCCATTACTTACTATTGTATGATAAACCCTAATAATTGGGGTTTATAGTCTATTAAAAAGTAATGCTAATGTATAAACAAAATTTAAATTTACAAACAGTAATGAGTTTTATGTAAAATTGATAGCAGTGTGATTGAAAGTGAGTAAATATTCGAGGGGAGCATTATAACATGAGATAAACACGAAATCCAGACTCCGGATATTTTGTTTTTTACCGGGGTTACGATGTTTCTTTTGTAATAGTTGTTGCCCGTTCAGTCATGGATCCCGACTAAAGTGGATCCCAGGCAAAAGAGACTAAACTGACTTTTGAAACATACTTTTCGATACACTGCAAACTCAAGAAAAATGACTCATCTTTCCACTCCATTTCCACTTTGCTTCTTATAATCCAAATCCACCGTAATCCCTGCCCTGAACCATACCCGGGATTGGATGATACCTCCTAAATCGTAATAGGAGACATTGAAAATATTTGATGCTTCGGTATAAATTGTACAGTTTTTGTCTTTCCAGTATAGCTTTGCATCGGATAACCAGAATGGTTTATAATGAACTACCTGTCCTTTCGCATCTTGATAGACACTATTACGGTCACGATAGGTTAATCGATATGAGATATTAAGTTTCCATGCAATCCTGAAATCAATACTTGAAGTAATCTGGTGCCTCAGATAGTCGAGCGCGTATTTCGAGAGCATATTGTTGCGATTCGAATCGGCATGCAAGAAAGCATAGGATATCCTGATTGTATGGATTCTTTCAAATGTACTTTCTTTTGCAGGGGTTAATGTCAATGAGCATTCCATGCCGGTAAGATTGATTTGTGTGTGATTCATACTTCGCCAGATGATACTATCAGGTGAAGGATTTTTTACCCAGTCAATCATGTTGCAGCCCCAACGCCGGAATACACTGATATAGCCTTTGAGAAATGAATTATTGTACTTCAGTCCTCCTTCAAATGTAATGGCTTCTTCAGGTTTCAAACCGGGATTACCTTTCTGGGAGGGGCTTTTATAAAACATATCAGTAAATGTAGGCATGCGCAACGTTTTATTGGCAGACGAATATAATTTGAAAAAATCGTTAAACCTGTAGCTCACATCAATGCCGGGATAAATTCTGAATCCTGTGAGGTCTGAGTTATGATGTGCCATGGCTCCTGCAGTAATCGTAAGCATTTTCCACGAGACAGAATGTTCGGCATAGATACTGGTATTCATCCGGTTGTAATATTTTGTATAAAAAACGCTGTCGAAATGGGGCACTTCGACAGGTACATTCAGTTTATTCCCTAATACATTGCTTTCAATATGTTCGTTGCGAAAATCAATACCCAGACTGGTTCTTCCGAAACGATGTGTTGTCCAGAAATTCAGGTTCAGTCCTGCAGTTCTGGTTTGATGGTGATTAAAAGGTACAGAATCATTATTCCGTTTCAGTTCGAAACGATCGAGATTGCGGCGCAGGTAAAAGGTTGGTGCAAATTTTATTTTAGTATTGCTTTGGTATTTTAAACTCACAAACTCTGTCTTTGTCGCTTCAAACTGATTTGGATATTTTAACGAATAAAAACTATTTGCGCCGAAATCTTTTAAATTGAATCCTGTTTGAAAGTCAAATGTACCAACTTTGGATGCATACCCGGCCTGGTAAAATATATTGGTATTCGAAAAATCGGTATTTTTAATATACCCGTCGGACGACATCCGGTTAAGGCTTATAAAATGTTTGAAATTACCAAAGGTGTTTGAAATATTGATCGCTGCTTTATATAACCCGTATTGCCCGAACATACCCGATGAGCGGATATGATTGGGTTTGCTGTTACCTGTAATAATATTAATGGCTCCATTGAAGGCATTTGGCCCAAATGATTTAGCTGCAGGACCCAGCAGAATTTCAATACGATCTATGCTTTCAATGTCTATTGGCAGGTTCAGATTGTGGTGTCCTGTTTGCGGGTCGGTTATGTTAACTCCATTCAGGAGGATTAAGGTCTGATCGAAAGTTCCACCGCGGATGCTTATGTCGGCTTGTGCCCCAAGCGGTCCTCGCTGGCGGATATCCACTCCGGCAATGTAGCGGATCAGATCATTAAGGTTCTGAGCAGGCGCCCGCTCAATTTCAGATTTGGTAATAACCGAAACAATACGTGCAGCCTGTTGTTCTTCTACAGGTGTACGCCCGGCTGTTACCACCACTTCTCCAAGCTCAAAACTTTTGATCTGCAGGCTGTCGCTACTTCTCTGTGCCTGTATTTTCTCTGGTATTACTATAATGTTGTATGCCATACATAATGTGCAAATCTTTATTACTCTATGCAGGTTATTGAATAGCGCAAAATTTCTCCGGCTCCAACAGCGAAAAGCTGCTATTGAAGTACACGTCCTTTTATTTTGTTGCACACGTTTAAATTTTATGTGTTGCCCGTTAAATTATGTTCCCGACAGGAATTCCTTCAGTATCATCAATCCCGATCATTGCATTTATCAATTTCACTTCGGTATGTTTTTTAAGATCCCTGTATGTAATGATGGTTTCCTTTATAAGGCCCCTCTGAAGCAGACTTGCCCGTCTGGTACCAGGCAGCAAATAAGTTGATGGAGTTACCCAGTTACCGTTTATATCCCTGAACACAACATTTGCATATGAAGAATCTGTGACCATCCCATTTTTTATAATAAGTATATCATCACAATCCCCACGCCTATCCATTAATCTCTGAATGTTAACCCTTTCAATATATTTATGAGAATAGCTTATATTGTCATCATGGATCATCTTCAGTGATCTTACGGAACTGATGGTGTAGGGTAAAAACTCAATTTTGGTGGTTTTATCGTCGTACTCAATACGGCATTTATAAACACCTTTACCTGCAAATGCAGGAACTTTGATAATCTTCTCAAGATCAGTTTCTTTTCTCAATCCAAATACCTCAAATAATGACCTGTTCATCCTTTCATTATGAAAGCTGATATTCAAAAGTGCTCCAATTTCAACTTTAATTGTTTCAACCAACAGGGACATAGACTTTCGAAATTAATTCTTCGTACTCTTTTACAGGATCGCTCTGATAGGTGATTCCGCCGC
>JAFGQO010000225.1 GCA_016935615.1 Bacteroidales bacterium | reverse complement strand
TTGAAGCAGGAACAACCACAGGAACAAGTTACACCTTCACAGGTTTGACTCCCGCCACCGAATACACATTTCGTGTCACGGCTTTTGATACTAAAGGAAATGAAAGTCCCTTATCGGTTGCCCTTATAATAACCACTGAAAACAATCCATCTGATGTTGACGTAACAGTTCCAAGTATTCCGGAAAATCTAAAATTGGTAATTTGCACTGCGACTGAAATTTTTTTTTCTTGGGACAATTCCACTGATAATGTTGGAGTAGCTGGGTACAGGATACTTAGAGATGATATAGAAACAGGTGAAAGCATAAAGAATTCATACATCGATACTGAATTGGAGCCTGAAACAGAATACCACTATAAAGTATCCGCCTTCGATGATGAAGGAAATGAGAGTGAATTTTCGACTGAATTTACAGCATCGACCAGTAGCGAGGTCGATCATGAACAACCTTCACGTCCTGAAAATTTATCCGCCCAATCTGTTGGGGATACATATGCTGACCTGATCTGGGATGCAAGCACAGACAATACAATGGTCATAGGATATAAAATATATCGCAACGATAATGAGATCGATTTTACCACCAGTACTGCTTATACCGACAACAATCTTGATCCTTCAACCAATTACATCTTCAACGTATCTTCTGTTGATATTTCAGGAAACCGCAGTTTTCGATCTGCAGATCTTTATATTACAACGACAGTATTAAATTCAATTGAAGAAATAAAAACCCTGAATTGTGATATTTCTTATATTATAGATTATCCTGAAAAAAGTTACATGTTAGAAGCATCAAGCGGTTTGAATCAGATCAAACTTATCGATGTTAGCGGAAAAGTAATTTTCATTGAATATCCCAATTCTGTCTCAGAGTTTTATTTTGATTTACCTTCGATCAAAAGCGGTATTTACTTTTTGTATATCAGTAGCAATACAAGTGAGTTGGTTATTAAGATCCCTGTTTTCTGATCGAGTTGTACTTTTTTATTAATTATACAGGGATCAGAATATTGCTCAGAAATAATTCCGGTGAACAAAAAGCAGGAGTATGTATTCCTCTAAAAAGTACTATCATTTGTTCCGGATAATCATGGCACAAACGATGCTGACATAATAATGAAAAAATACTCTTATCAGAGCCGGATACAGAATTTTGTTTGTTGATAAATTATGAATAAATAGGAATCCTGCTTTATACATTGATCAGGAACTTCGTATTTTATTGGATAAAATATTATAAAGGGCTTTGCACATATATTGGATATCTGTGATATAAGGATGCTGAGTCTTATCTCTCAGGTATATTCGTTCCGCTTCAATATTCCCTTTATCATCAGGCATATTCAGGGCCACATAAGGAGGAAAACATCCCGGTTTGTATTTGATTCTTTCCTGTTGTATATCTTTCGGCAATTCTGCAAATCTGACCCTGCTTAATGGTCGTACACCAAAGAGTTTCATTTCACCTTTTATCACATTAATAAATTGCGGGATTTCATCCAGCCATATTTTTCGTATGAGTCGTCCCCATCCTGTTACTCTGAAATCGTTGGCAGGTTTTCCGACTTCATTATAGCCGTTAAGTTTAAGAACAAAATCCTGGATGTATTCAGAATAAGGATTCATTGTTCTGAATTTGTAGACATCGATCAACTTGCCACCTTTTCCAATCCTTCTTAATTTAATCAGGGCATGATAAGATGGCTCAGGATGATTGTTTGGCTCTTTGGTTTTTATCACAACAAAATAGGAAAGACCGCTGACTTCCTTATATTCAATAATTTCAAAGCCATTGTATACAAGTCTTCCCAGTGTTTCTGCCTGCGAAATAACATGATACTTTCTTTGAGTCAGTGTATTATATACATCCTTTAAAAACCTTATCCTGGGGATTACCCGATTAAAAATGAAATCAACAAACCATATTGATCTTCCAATTACAAATCCAAATCTTTTATACAAACTGAGTTTTCTATAGTGATAAGATTGAAATCTTCCAATATAAATACCTGCATCGGGCAAAAGTTTATTAACCGACTTAAAGTGCTCATTAAGATACCTGATGTGATTAATCGGCTTAAAATTAATGATAGCCCTGACATTGCTGAAATCAACACTATCCACATACGATCTTGAATTCGTTGTAAAAATAATATGCCTGAAATATTTATTCAGGTCGAGGTGTTCAGAAATAAAATCAAAAACATCCTGGTTTGATTCTGACAGAATTGATTTCTGCAATTCATTAATACTCTGAATTTTCCTTCTAAAGTCCTGGATCCTCTTTCTGGGTCTTCTGTAAATATTCGGAAAAATTCTGACATCATCCTTATCAGGAATGTCATGCACATAATGCATATAACCTTTCATCCTAACGAGCGGTTGGTTTTAGGGTTAAAAATTCAAATAAAAATTACTCCCAAGTTATCAGTTTAGTCTTTCAAATTATCGGCACAAAAATTAAATTACTGATAATTGTCAGCAAATGTAATAAAACAAAAAACCTAAATCAATATTTTGTTGATAAACTATTCATTTGGATTGACTAAATTGTCCATATCAACAACGATTGATTCCTGTGTAAAAATAAATTAGAGTTTTCGAGTCCGTGTGAAGTAAAAATTATGAATAGGTTAAGATAATTCAAACACATACTTTGTTGTATGTTATTTAATTTCTGAATCTTAAGCTCTGGTTATCCGGGATAATTCATTCCGCTGCAATAAACGAATAATCCTTATAAAAAAATTACTATTTAGTTATTATTTAGAATGCATGAAATGTAAAACAGTCCTTCGGTGAGAAAATGCAGAATAGCAGATTCAATTTTATTCCAAGAGTAAAAGTATATTTTCATCATTGTTAATAAAACCGGCAAGTGTTTCTTGGCAAAGTTTAAGGTTTTTACATTTTAAGCTTTGAATAAAATTCACTTACAGAACTTACTGCAATAACAATCAATCCCTCTTTTGTGGTATTGAATGTACCCATTGAAATTTAATATCTGATATGAATAAAAACGGAAAGTACAGAGTAAACAAACTGAAAATCCGGTGAAAACAATCCCGGTTTGAAAAATCAGACCTCTTTTACTGATAATATAGTTCCGGCAAAAGCATGTTTGCAAAGCGATCAGACTGTTACAATTCATCATTTGTAAAGTGCATTCATAGAATAACAGAATGATATTTATCTACTCCAGGATCAATCCTCAGGCTCAAACAGAATAAGGGATGAGATTAGAATAAACAGGCCATAAATACAAGCCATTATACCCAGAATGAAAAACACTTCTCTTTTTTCATGCATCCTTAATGCAATCAGAAGAAATGCCATTACAAAGGACAGAATGCCGGAAATAAGTTCAAACCACCAGTTCATAATACTTTCGTGTATTAATACAATGGATTCCACTGCCTGTAATACTCCGGTATACAAAAACCAGACAGCCAAAACAAGAACAATCGACTTAGACGATATCTCAGGTACTAACCATAACATGATACCAAATGAAAAATCAATTAAACCCCCAACAAGCATCCATTGCCAATTCAAATGATGTCGGTTAAAAATGGCCGACTGTATCATTAAAATGCCACTTGCAATGGCAAAAAGTTCAAAAATTTTGATGAATCTGATTTTGCTTTCGTAGGAAGGTAAAAATAACGCAAATACTCCCATAGTGATAATCAAAAAGCCTCTAAGAGTAAGCAAATACCAATGTTTATACAATTTTATATGTTTTTTCATAATGAATGTAAATAAAAATATTAAATACTAATTTAGGCAAATGATCAATAGTTATACATAGATCTATAATAAAATCAATCCTAACAACCGGAAAAAATCTCACAATCAATCGCATGATCCATGTTCACACCTATTAAATATCTGTTAAAATACTATCTATACTGGCTATTCTTTTTTATCGTCCTGAAAATAATTTTCCTTGTATATTATCATGAAAAATCATTTGAAATTCCGGATCTGTGGGGAAATATATTTCTGCATGGTTTCAAACTGGATTTATCTGCCTCGGCTTATATAATGCTGATTCCATTGATCACTGTTTTGATTTTTCATTTTTATCAGCCACTTCAATCACATCGAATCATTAAGATTTACACCTGGTCGATACTTGTTGTTATTTCTTTTCTGGCTGTTGCTGATCTGGCACTTTATCGTGAATGGGGATATAGGATGGACGCAACACCACTTCTGTATATCACAAAGCCAAAAGAAGCATTTGCATCAGTTTCTCTTTTATTCATTCTAAGCCATTTATTAATTGCTGCATCAATGGTCGCTGCCTTTGTATATCTTTTTCAAATCACTTTTGCTGCCAAATCTTTTAAAGGACAAAAATCCCTGTGGTCGTTTATCTCAATATTTTTATTTTTTGTATTCCTGTTTCTTCCCATTCGTGGAGGATTTGGAGTATCTGTAATCAATATCAGTTCTGCATATTTCAGTGATAATACTTTTGCAAACCATGCAGCGATTAACCTTCCCTGGAATATTGGGTTTTCATTGACAAATTTTGAAATCTCTGATAATCCTTATCAGTTTTTACCTGCAGACGATGCTGAAAAATTAGCTTCATCATTTACTAAAAGCGAAAATTCATACCTGCAAATCATCAAAAAAGGGAAACCTAATATTCTTCTTATTGTCCTGGAAAGTTTTTCAGCCAATGCGACAGGCTGTCTGAACGGACAGATTCAGGTTACTCCCAACCTGGATTTGCTTGCTAAAGAAGGTATTCTGTTTTCAAAAGTCTATGCCAGTGGAGACAGAACAGATAAGGCGATGCCGGCCATTTTCAGCGGGTATCCGTCTCAACCTACAACCTCTATTATCAAATTTCCAAACAAAACTCAAAATCTTCCCGGTCTTCCAAAAACATTAAAAAAATATGGGTATAGCACATATTTTTATTATGGAGGAGATATCGATTTTGCCAATTATAAATCCTACTTAATGAATGCAGGCTTCGAAACCTTTGTTTCAAAAAATGACTTTCCGGGATCAGAGAATATATCCAAATGGGGAGTTCCTGACGAGCATCTATTCACAAAAGCGCTGAAGGACATAAGTTCATTTAAGAAGCCCTATTTTCTTTCTTTATTCACCTTAAGCAGTCACCCTCCCTTCGATATACCTATGGAACCTTATTTGGAAGGGAAAAGTGAAGAAATAAAGTTCTGTAATTCTGTTTACTACACTGATCACTTTCTTGGTAAATTTATCCATGACCTGGAATACGGAAAACATCTTGGAAATACGCTTGTTATCATCATCTCGGATCACGGCACTGTCTGGCCTGGAAATGTAGACTTCAACTCGGCACAAAAGTATCATATCCCGATGATCTGGTATGGAGATGTCTTATGCACCAAAGACACAGTGGTTTCTGTTATTAGCAGTCAGACAGATCTGGCCAAAACACTTCTTTCTCAGCTCGAAATAAATTCGGATGACTATTTGTTTGGTAAAAATATTTTTTCTGTCAATCCGCCAATGCAGGTAGTTTACACGATCAATAACGGCTTTGGTTTTGTATCCGATTCTCTGGAATATATATACAACCGGCAACCAGATCAACCTATTGTACGAAAAGGGAAATTACAAAAAGAGAAACTAATGGAAGCCAAAGCATTTTATCAGTTACTTTATGATGATCTCCTGGACAGATAATATGCCGGAAAAGATGATTTTTCAAAATTTCAGGCAAAAATATATCGATTTTTTCTTCATCAACTATAAATTCGAATGAAAAATTGTTATCATATCATCCCGTATGATAGTAAAAAAATATTTAACTTAAGGTGGAACAAAAAACATATCCGGCAATGGTCTTTTATCACAGAGCTCCAAGAATAATTTTTTTCTATGTATTGCTATATATAAGCTATACAACATCGGCACAAGATTTCCAGGATACTTTAATTTTTGAAGAAGATCCATTCAATGAAATGAATGTGTCAATTCCTGATAACGGCACAGAAACAGATTCCTACGACCTGCAGGTCGAATCTGCAATAATAACTGAGACAACTGCAGATACGGCTTTTATTGATTCAGGGTCAGGATATATTCAGACAGAAACCAAGAAAACAGCAGATACCATTCGTGATGAAGCAAATTTAACTGCTTCATTGGAAAAAAAAGAATCAGCTACTGCAAAAAATATCCGCTTTTATCAAAAATGGTGGTTCACACTTATTCTAATATTGCTTGTCAGTCCGTTTGCCTATAAGTTTCATCTGGATATTGTTGAAAAAATAAAAGACCGTGAGAAAGAAGTAAAGAAGCAATACAAGGAACTCCAATCGCTTCTTAAGGAACGCGAAATGGAATTTGAAAAAAAGGAACTGGAATATAAGGATAAGTTTGAGAAAGAAGAAGAACTTAAATTTCAAGCCGTTGGTCTGTCAAAGTTTTCAGATATTATCTCAAAAAACAAGGAAGATCTGAAAAAGCTGGGCCAGCATCTTATCTATGAACTGGTAGGCTATATAAGTGGCAATTCAGGTGTAATTTATCTCTTAAATGAAGACAAAAATACTTTACAGGTACTGAACTCATATGCAGCAGATCAGACCAAGATAAAAAGTACCTTCAAACCAGGTGAAGGGTACATTGGAACATGTTTTAATGAAGGAAAAACACTGGAGTTGGAAAACATCCCTGATAGTTATACTAAAATAGAATCCGGTTTGGGAAAAAGTTCGCCAAAGAATATAGTGTTCATACCCCTTGTCCAGGATGAAAATAAACTCGGTGTCATTGAGATAGCTTCTTTCCATAAACTGGAAAAATACAAAATTGAATTTATTGAAAAGCTTGCCTACAATATTGCATCTGCTATTGCCATTCAATCTGCAACAGATAAAATGAAACTCATGCTTGAACAGTCAGAAGCACAAACTGAAGAATTGCATGCACAGGAGGAAGAATTAAGACAAAATATGGAGGAAATGCAAAGTGTCCAGGAAGAATTGCAGCGACAAAAAGACGAATTGGCACAAGAAAAAGCGCTGATGGATACTTTGCTTATCAATGCAAAAGAATCAATTTATTTCAAAGATAAGGAAAGCAGGTTTATCAAAGCCAGCAATTCTATGGCAAAACTTTTCAAGGTTAAAAAAGTTGAAAATCTGTATGGGAAAAATGATTTTGATTTTTTCACAGAAGAACATGCAAAACCTGCATTCGAAGATGAAATGAACATCATCAAAACAGGAAAACCCATACTGGATAAAAGAGAAAAAGAAACCCATGCCGACGGAAGAATTACCTGGGTTACTACTTCCAAGATGCCATTATACAATGAGAAGGGTGAGATTGTTGGAACATTTGGAATATCAAAAGATATAACCCGCGCTGTTGAAATGGAACAGGAAGTGAACCAAAGAAATGAAGAATTACAGGCCCAGGAAGAAGAATTGAGACAGAACCTTGAAGAAATGCAGGCAGTGCAGGATGAGCTGGAAAGACAAAAGAAAGAATTGTCGCAGGAAAAAGCATTAATGGATACATTGCTTATGAATGCAAAAGAATCAATTTATTTCAAAGATAAGGAGAGCAGGTTTATCAAAGCCAGCAACTCCATGGCAAAACTTTTCAAAGTCAAGAAAGTGGAGAATATGTATGGAAAAAATGATTTTGATTTTTTCACCGAAGAGCATGCAAGACCGGCTTTCGAAGATGAAATGAACATCATTAAAACAGGAAAGCCCATCATAGACAAACTGGAAAAAGAAACCCATGCCGATGGAAGAATTACCTGGGTAAGTACTTCCAAAATGCCTCTTTACAACGAGAAAGGTGAAATTGTCGGCACCTATGGGATTTCCAAAGATGTGACAAAATCCAAGGAGATGGAGATGGAAATCAAACAGAGAAATGAAGAGTTGCAGGCCCAGGAAGAAGAATTAAGACAGAACCTTGAAGAAATGCAGACGGTACAGGAAGAACTGGAAAGACAAAAGAACAAATTGTCGCAGGAAAAAGCGCTGATGGATACCTTGCTTGACAATGCTAAAGAATCGATTTATTTCAAAGACAAAGAAAGCAGGTTTATCAAAGTCAGTAAATCAATGGCTAAACTGTTTAAAGTAAAAAAAGTTGAGGATCTGTACGGAAAGAGCGATTTTGACTTTTTTACCGAAGAACATGCAAGACCGGCTTTCGAAGATGAAATGAACATCATTAAAACAGGAAAACCTATCATAGACAAACTGGAAAAAGAAACACATGCCGATGGGAGAATTACCTGGGTTAGCACTTCCAAAATGCCATTGTATAATGAGAAAGGAGAAATCATTGGTACCTACGGAATTTCCAAAGATGTAACAAAAACGATGGAAATGGAGATGGAAATCAAACAGAGGAATGAAGAATTGCTGGCCCAGGAGGAAGAATTAAGACAAAATCTTGAAGAAATGCAGACAATACAGGAGGATCTCCAGAAACGGATCGCCGAAAATGAAAAAATTCGTTCAGAATATGAAAAAAGAGAATCTGAATTGAAAAAAACCATTCAAAAACTTCAGAAAAAATAGAAAACCTTTGCCAATAGTATTTTTTGTTCTTAAAGTCATTATTCGTCCGGTTATCCTGTATTAATCCTCGGAATTGTTTTTTCTGTATTTATCCTGCAATCAGTTTATAACTAAAAATTTTTCGCCCTTTCTTATGACTCTGTATTGGATTTCACAGAAAATAATTTCTATCAGACAGATTTTATTTTGCGAAAAATATAAAATTTAAAAAGTATTTTTTACTTTTATTCACTTTTCTGTGAAATTGATTTTATTAAATGTTGATACAACATGCAATTATGCAGACAATGAGTCTATATTATTTATGAGTAATACAAATTCAAAAAAGTGAATAAAACTTTTAAAAACAAAGAAATTTGGTTTGTAACCGGCAGTCAGCATTTATATGGTGAGCAAACGTTAAAACAAGTTGCATCAGATTCACAGGCAATAGTCAATGCTTTTAATGAATCAGACAGTATTCCGGTTAAAACAGTATTTCAACCTGTTGTCACCACTCCGGATTCAATTTATAATCTATGTCTGGAAGCAAATAATACTAAGGAATGCATTGGTCTGATCACCTGGATGCATACGTTTTCACCTGCGAAAATGTGGATTTCAGGGATCAAAATACTTCAGAAACCCATTGCACATTTGCATACACAATTCAATCGTGATATTCCGTGGAACGAAATTGACATGGATTTTATGAACTTGAATCAATCGGCACACGGAGGAAGAGAATATGGATTTATACTGAGCCGGATGGGCATTAACAGGAAAGTTATTGTAGGCTTCTGGAAGGAAAAAAAGATACAAAAACAATTGGCTGATTGGATAAGAGTTGCTGTTGGATGGAATGAAATGAATACGATGAAAATTGTACGTTTTGGTGACAATATGCGAGAGGTAGCAGTAACCGAGGGAGATAAAGTCGAAGCCCAGATAAAACTTGGCTGTGCTGTATATGGCTATGGTGTTGGCGATTTAGCGGATTCGGTAAATGGAGTATCAGAAAAAGCAATAAACTCTCTCCTTGAGGAATATGAATCGGAGTATACTATTAATAAAGAGCTGCTTAAAGGTGGACCAAAAAGACCATCAGTAATTGAAGCTGCCAGAATTGAGCTGGGCATTAAGCAGTTTCTGGTTGATGGAGGATTTAAAGCCTTCACAACAACTTTTGAAGATCTGCACGGACTTGTTCAATTGCCAGGGTTGGCAGTTCAGCGATTGATGAAACAAGGTTATGGTTTTGGAGCCGAAGGGGATTGGAAAACTTCAGCGATGGTCAGAGCCGTAAAGGCAATGACGGAAGGTCTGGATCGAGGCACTTCCTTCATGGAGGATTATACCTATCATTTTGATCCTTCGGGAATGAAAGTATTGGGAGCTCACATGCTGGAAATTTGTGAATCGATAGCAGAGGGGAAACCTTCATTGGATGTTTTCCCACTAGGAATCGGAGGCAAAAGTGATCCGGCACGCTTGCTTTTCGATGTGCCATCGGGCCCGGCTATTAATGTTTCCATTATGGACATGGGAAACAGATTCAGATTGCTCACGAATGAAGTTACTGTTGTGCCAACACCTCAGGATTTACCAAAATTACCGGTAGCAAGAGTGCTATGGGAGCCAAAACCTGATCTGGAAATTGCGGCAGCAGCATGGATATACGCCGGTGGCGCACATCACACGGTATTTAGTCAGGCCGCTACAGCCGAAATGATCCAGGATTTTTCTGAAATGGCTGGAATAGAACATTTGGTTATTGATGAAAAAACCAATATTATTGATTTTAAAAATACAATCAGGTGGAATGATGTATATTATCATACTCAACCTAGATAAATAATAACCTTAATCATTTAAAACCTCAACAAAATGCATCAATTAGATTGGATTGTACTGGGAATCTTCTTCATCGTACTTATTGGTATCATTATCTGGGTGCTCAGACAAAAGGAAGAAGACACAAAAGATTATTTTCTGGCAGGCAAAAAAGCAGGATGGCTTTCCATCGGTTCATCGATTTTTGCTTCAAATATCGGATCAGAACATCTGGTTGGTCTTGCCGGTGCAGGATTTTTAACTGGTATGGCAATGGCACACTGGGAAATGCATGCCTGGCTGATTCTTATTTTAGGGTGGGTGTTTGTCCCGTTTTACGACAGGATCAAGATCTTTACCATGCCCGAATTTCTCGAAAGAAGGTTCTCACGTGGTTCCAGAACAATTCTATCTGTTATCTCGCTGGTAAGCTATATACTGACAAAAGTTGCAGTTACGGTCTATGCCGGAGGAGTGGTTTTCAAAGAAGTTTTCAATATAGAATACCTCATTCACAGTAATGAAGGATGGAGTATTGTAACGCAATTACAGGCAGAACAAGGAGCTATGGAAACACTCAGCTATTCTTTCCATATTGATTTCTTTTGGGTGGCTGCCATCGGTCTGGTTGTGATTACCGGTCTTTACACCATATTCGGTGGGATGAGAGCTGTATTGTATACATCCGTTTTACAGACACCGGTTCTTCTCTTTGGATCGATCGTAATACTTGTCGTCGGCCTTGTAAAGGTTGGTGGTTGGGCTGAAGTGGAGAGAATTGTCGGCCCGAATCTCAAACTGGTCAGATCTGCAGCAGATCCTGAGTTTCCATGGACCGGAGTATTGTTGGCATCTGCCATAATCGGTTTTTGGTACTGGTGTACTGACCAGTTCATTGTTCAAAGGGTATTATCAGGAAAAAATCGTGCTGTCGCCCGTAAAGGAGCCATTCTTGCAGGTTACTTTAAACTATTGCCTGTATTCATTTTTCTTGTTCCCGGTATGATTGCTTTTGCACTTTCTCAAAAAGTCGATCCTGCAACGGGAGTTGCTCTTCTGAAAGTTCCCACCAGCGATGCTGCATTTGCATCGATGGTCTCTCAGCTATTGCCTAACGGAATAACAGGGATAGTTGTTTGTGGTTTGCTGGCGGCTCTGATGAGTTCGCTGGCATCCTTATTCAATTCTTCTGCTATGCTGTTCGTTGAAGACTTTTACCGGAAATACAGACCAGATTTTAGAGAAAAACATTATGTAATTGTAGGTCGTATTGCGACCGCTACGGTTGTGATTCTTGGTGTTGTATGGATACCTGTTATGATGGGATTAGGTAAAGTACTCTATGAGTATTTGCAGGCTGTGCAAGGCTTATTGGCACCGGCTATTGCATCGGTATTTCTTTTGGGTGTATTCTGGAAAAGAACTACAGCAAAAGGTGCTTTCTGGGGAATGATTACCGGATTTTCTATTGGAATGTTCCGGTTAATTCTGAATGTTATATATGGAGCTAAGGCCAGCTTAGTAAGCTCTCTCGAAAAGTTCAAACAACAAATTGCTATAATTAACGAAACAAGGAGAGGTCAGGTAATTGAAGGACTTACAAAAATGACTGAGAAAGATGAACTTATAAAAATCGGGGATTCATCATTTGTTGAGCCTATTAAGGAACAAGTTGGTCAGGTGATTGATACGCTCTCAAATAGTATCGGTCCGGAAGCCATTGAGAAATCCACTGCAATATTGAACAATCTTAAGATGCAATATGAAGCCCTATTCATTACAAATCATGGAATTCTATATAAAATAGCTGCTATTAACTGGTTGCACTTTTGTATTATCCTTTTCTTTATTTCCATCCTAACCATTGTTGGTGTTAGTCTTTTCACCAAAAAACCGTCAGATACACAACTGAAGTATACCTATAAAGCAGCAAGCGCTGAAGATAAGGCATTAACCAGGTCGGGAATAACCACATGGGATATTGTTAATACTGTGGTAATAATCGGAATCATTATACTTTTCTATATACTATTCTGGTAATAGTTTAAAAATGCTGGAACAATTAAAAGAACAGGTATATAAGGCAAATCTGGATTTAGTGAAGCATGAACTTGTGATCTTTACCTGGGGTAATGTGAGTGGGATCGATCGTGAACAGGGATTGATAGTTATTAAGCCAAGTGGTATTTTGTATAAGGATCTGAAACCTGAGAAACTGGTTGTGGTTGATTTGGAAGGTAAAGTTGTTGAAGGCAAATTAAATCCTTCCAGTGATACACTTACACATCTTGTTTTATACAAAAACTTTAATTCCATAGGAGGCATAGTGCATACCCATAGCGAATGGGCTACAGGCAGGGCACAAGCAGGAAAATCCATTCCTCCTTATGGTACAACTCATGCAGATCATTTTTATGGTGAAATTCCCTGTACAAGAAAACTGACAAAGAATGAAACAGAAGAAGAATATGAAAAGAATACCGGAAAGGTCATTGTAGAAACATTCAAAGATCTGGATTATGCATCCATACCGGCAGTATTGGTTAACAATCACGGACCATTTGCCTGGGGAAAAGATCCTGTTGAAGCAGTTTCTAATGCTGTAGTGCTTGAAGAAGTTGCAAAAATGGCGTACCAAACTGAAATGCTTGGAAATTCATTGCCTGTTGACAAATATCTGCTTGATAAACACTATTTGCGAAAGCACGGTAAAAATGCATATTACGGACAAAAAAAATGTTAATCTAAACGTATTTAAGACGATGAAAACTAATAAAAAAACACTCTTGCTTATTGCTTCAATGTTCTTTTTCTCGCTTGTCATAGGGCAGGATAATAAGATCATTATCAAAACAAAAGAAGCCAAAGACACTATTAGCAGGTACATCTATGGTCATTTTGCTGAACATCTGGGACGTTGCATATATGATGGTATATGGGTAGGCGAAGATACAGACATTCCAAATACGCGTGGTATTCGAAACGATGTAATTGATGCATTGAAAGAATTGGATATTCCGGTATTACGGTGGCCCGGGGGGTGTTATGCCGATCTATACCAATGGAAAGATGGTATAGGCCCCAAGGATGAACGTCCACCCATAATTAATAAATTTTGGGGTGATGTTCGTGAAGACAATAGTTTCGGCACTCATGAATTTCTTGATCTTTGCGAAATACTTGAAACAGAACCCTACCTGGCCATTAATGTGGGAAGCGGTAGTATTGAAGATGCATACGACTGGATTGAATATGTGAACTCCGATAAAGCAAGTCCGATGGCCGATCTTCGGAGAAAGAATGGCCGTGAGGACCCGTGGAATGTCAAGTTTTGGGGAATCGGAAATGAAAACTGGGGTTGTGGCGGAAACATGACTGCAGCTTATTATACGGATCTGTATAAACGTTATGCAACCTATTGCTGGGCAGAATATAAGGTAGCGAGCGGAGGATTAAATCATGATTATAACTGGACCGAGACCTTATTGAAAGGCACAAAAGATGTCACTCATCTCATTCAGGGCATTTCCTACCACCATTATACTGTTTGCCATACATGGGATAAAAAAGGATCAGCAACAGATTTTGATGAAAGTGAATGGTTTTCCACAATCCGGAAAAACATGGAAATGGAGGAGAATTTAAAAGGGCATATTGAATTATTCAAACAGTATGACCCGGACAATAAAATAGCACTTATAGCGGATGAATGGGGGAACTGGCATGATCCTGAACCTGGTACCAATCCTGGATTCCTATATCAGCAGAACACACTGAGGGATGCCATTACAGCTTCAATATACCTTAATATTTTTAATAATCACGCTGATCGCGTGAAAATGGCAAACATAGCGCAAACGGTAAACGTATTGCAGGCAATGCTTCTTACACAAGGTAACCAGATAGTAAAAACACCATCATTTTATATTTTTAAGATGTATAAAGTACATCATGATGCTCTGTTATTGCCTACTGAAGTTGTATGTGAAGATTACATAAACAAAGAAAACAGCATACCTGCACTATCTGTTTCTGCTTCAAAGAATGAAGGGTTAATTCATATCACGGTTGCAAATGTAAATCCAAACAAAGAAATAGCAACAATTCTCGCACTGGAAGGTATTGAAGAATATAAGGTAATTTCTTCTGAAATAATAACAGCCAATGAAATGAATGCTTATAATGATTTTGGCAAAGAAGAAGCAGTATACTTAAAAAAATTCGATGATTTGAAACAGAAAAATCAAAATATCACAGTAACACTTCCTCCAAAATCAATTGTATTAGTAACACTTCAAACAAAATAATCCTTTTTATGAATTCGAGGCAGTATGTAATAGGTGTTGATTATGGAACTGACTCAGTAAGATCAATCCTGGTGAATGCGGCAAATGGTGAAGAATTGGCTGAATCAGCGTTTTATTATCCGCGCTGGGGAACAGGCAAATTCTGTGTTCCGGCAAATAACCAGTTCAGACAGCACCCACTGGACTACATCGATGGACTTGTATTTACAATTCATGAAATAATTAAAAATGCAGGCAGCGAAGTGGCCCGACATATAAAAGCCATATCTGTCGATACAACCGGATCGACTCCCGTAGCAGTAAATGAGAAAGGCATACCTCTTTCTTTAACAGAAGAATTTAAGGAAAATCCCAATGCTATGTTTTTGCTGTGGAAAGACCACACCGCAGTTAAAGAAGCTGATGAAATAAACAAAATTGCTCAATCCTGGGGAGGTATAGACTATACTATGTATGAAGGCGGGGTCTATTCATCGGAATGGTTCTGGGCAAAAATCTTACATGTTTTACGTGAAGACAAGAAAGTCAGAGAAGCAGCATACTCGTGGGTAGAACACTGTGATTGGATACCTGCATTGTTAACAGGTGTAACGACAGCTGGAGACATCAGGCGAAGTCGATGTGCGGCGGGACATAAGGCTATGTGGCACGAAAGCTGGAATGGTCTGCCTTCAGAAGAATTTCTTATAAAACTGGACCCCTTGTTAAAAGGTCTCCGGAAAAGACTTTACCAGGATACATACACTGTGGATAAACAAGCCGGGGGGATTTCAAAAGAATGGGCAGAAAAACTGGGACTTACTGACAAAGTAATTGTTGGAATTGGTGCATTCGATGCTCATCTGGGAGCCCTGGGTGCAGAGATAAAACCTTACTATCTCTGCAAAGTAATGGGAACCTCCACATGCGACATGCTGATTGCTCCAAAAGAAGATCTGAACAATAAACTTGTAAAAGGTATTTGCGGACAGGTTGATGGTTCCATTATTCCCGGACTTGTTGGTCTTGAAGCCGGACAATCTGCTTTTGGCGATGTGTATGCCTGGTTTAAAGAACTTCTTTTATGGCCTCTGCAGAATTTGCTGAAATTTTCAGATCAAATTGATGAAAGTACGAGGGACAAAATAGTTAAAGAAATTTCAGATCGCTTAATTCCTCAGCTTACTGCAGAAGCTGAAAAACTTGCACCTGAAGAAACAGGAGAACTTGCGCTGGATTGGCTAAACGGAAGAAGAACTCCCGATGCAAATCAAAATCTGAAAGGAGCTATTACAGGTTTGTCATTAGGTTCTGATGCTCCCCGGATCTTCAAAACACTGGTTGAAGCAACTGCCTTCGGTGCAAAAGCGATCGTAGAACGATTCATAAACGAAGGAGTTAAAATTGAAGGAATTATTGCCATTGGAGGAGTCGCTAAAAAATCAGATTATATTATGCAGGTAATGGCCGATGTATTGAACAAACCAATACTTGTAGCTCGTTCTGAGCAGGCTTGTGCTTTAGGTTCTGCAATGGCTGCAGCTGTTGCAGGAGGTCTGCATATGAATTTTGTGGAAGGGAAGAATGCAATGGGAAGCGGCTTTGAAAAAGAATACCTTCCAAATGTTGCAAGATCAAAAAAGTATGAAGCATTGTATTCAGATTACCTGAAACTAGGAAATTTTATAGAAAATGAACTTACAAAATAATTAATCATGAACAAATTTATAATCTCAATTTTAGTACTTCTTTCAGTATCCTGTGCGGGATCCCGGAAAAGAAACGAACAAGCAAACACTGTTCGGGAAGAAGCTTTTGACACTGTTATTAATAATAAACAAGTCAGTCTTTACACGTTAAAAAACACGAACAATCTTACCGTGCAATTAACAAATTACGGGGCAAGGGTAATTTCCATCCTGACACCTGATAAAAACGGTACAATGGCAGATATTGTGCTGGGGTATTCCGACATAAAAAGCTATTTGAAAGATCCGATATACCTGGGGTGTATTGTAGGACGTTATGCCAACCGAATAAATGATGCGAAATTCATTCTTGATGACAAAGAGTATAACCTGTATAAAAATAATGGTGGAAATACTCTGCATGGCGGAAAAGAGGGATTAGATAAAAAAATATGGGACGCTTCTCAGGAAGGAAACACGGTAATTTTCTCATATTGCTCTCCCGATGGTGAAGAAGGATATCCCGGAAACCTGATAATCAAAAAAAGCTATACGCTCACCGAGAATAACGAACTTCATATTCGTTATGATGCGGAAACCGATCAGTCAACGGTAATTAACCTGTCTAATCATACCTATTGGAATTTAAAAGGAGAAGGTGACAGTACAATACTCGATCATTATATCTTAATCAATGCTGATTATTATACACCCATTGATAACGAATGGATCCCGACCGGTGAGCTGGCAAAAGTTGCAGGATCACCCTTTGATTTTACCTCCGGGAAAAAAATCGGCAGCGAAATCAACCTGGATAATGAACAGTTAACAAACGGCCAGGGATATGATCATAACTGGATATTAAACAAAGACAATGCGAATGAATTGTCATTAGCAGCAAGATTATGGGAAGAAACAACGGGCAGGTCAATTGAAATCTTTACTTCAGAACCCGGAATTCAGTTTTACAGTGGCAATTTTATGAATGGTTCAGTATCCGGAAAATCAGGAAAACCTTATGTTTATCGATCCGGATTGGCTCTTGAAACACAGCATTTCCCGGATTCTCCCAATCATCCTGATTTTCCGTCAACAAGATTAGATCCCGGTGAATCATATGAACACCTTGTAATAATAAAATTCGGTGTGATGAAATGATAAATTATACCAACACGTGTATAGATTTAACATTTGCCGATCATCATTTGAATGAAAAGCGGATACAAATACTCCAAACACCACGTAGCAGTTGATTGTATTATTTTTGGTTATGAAAAAAATGCCCTGAAACTGTTATTAACAAGAAGAGTTTTTGAACCTGAAAAAGGAAAATGGTCTTTGGTTGGAGGCTGGCTGAGGGAAAATGAAACTGTTGAAGAAGCAGCCGCAAGAGTTCTTTTACAGTTTACAGGTTTAAAAGATATCTACCTGGACCAGGTCCATGTGTTTTCTGATCCTGAGAGAGATTTTGGCGGCAGAGTACTTAGTATTGCTTTTTATGCCATGATAAGAATTGACCAGCATGATAAAAAACTTGTGGAAAAACATGGTGCGAAATGGTGGAACTATAATAGAATACCCGATTTAATATTCGACCATAGTGAAATGCTTGAATCTGCTCATGAAAAATTAAAACTGAAAGCAAGTTATGAATTGATAGGCGAACGATTATTACCGTCGAGGTTCACTATGTTACAACTCCGGAAACTTTATGAAGCAATTTTTCAATATAGCTTTGATCCTGGCAACTTCCGAAAGAAAGTCCTATCACTTAGAGTATTGAAAAAACTGAATATTAAAAATACAACGGAGTCGAAACGAGGGGCCTACTATTTTTCTTTTAAAAAGAAAAGCGAGTTTCCATTAAGCGACAGAATTGTAAAATTGCACAACAAGACTTCTCATTCCTGATCACACGAAATCAAAATACAATTGAGGAAATGAATATCATATTATTAAACTACCATAGAAAATATGGAGACAGAAAAATCAAATTTGTTTTCGAAATATTTGAAAAGAAGAAGCTGTCCAAAAAGTTAGTTTCATGCCACTAAATCACTAAAACACGAAAATCCAAAAAGTAATAATGTTCTGATAATCAAAATTTTGTGATTCTTGAAGACTTAGGGTTTTTGTGACATTTTCTTAAATTTATGATTGGACAGCTTCTTCTGTTTCAGGGCATTATTCCAAGTCTTTCAAAAAAGTCAGCAGTTTTTGTAAATCATTTTTTGAAGCAGATTTTACCCCGGCGATATCAGCACTCTTTGTGGATGAAGTTTTGGTTGCTGACCATGCACCGCAATCAATACCAACACCTGACATGGTTAATTTCAGATTTGACCCGCTCATAGTAGTTCTTTCAGCATTAACCGTACCTGTAAATTCAAATAAAATAGTATAGCCTCCTGAACTTACACTAAAATTAATGTAAAGAGAATTCTCTTCCAGTTTTGATAATGAACTAAACTGGGCATAACCACTTCCATCAGTAAATTCAAAGCTACCGGAAAGTTTCTCACCATCCTGATCAACATCGTTAAAATAAAACGGGAAAACGTCACCCTCTAAATTGAATGTGCCGCTGAAATCTCCTTCCAGCAAAGGACCGGAATCATCTTTATCCTTTTTACATTCGGTAAAAAAAGCTGCCATCAGAATTACCAGCATTGAAATTAGTACTTTAGTTTTCATTGTTACATAGTTTAATTAATACAACAAACTTATCTAAAAAAATTGTTACATGATTTAAGGTCTACATTCACTAAATGCTTCAAATTCACCAAGACTTCCTTCTGTCCTGCTCTAACCCTCTTCGGAATAACCGTATCCGAAATAAATATACGATCGATCACCCGGAATCAGTATAAATTCCTTTACAAGTAAGGAAAAAAATTTAACTTTTCAAAATGAACTCTTTTAATATAATATAACATTCAAACTCTCAAAGAGTTACTATGTATTAAACAGTGTCTGAATACTTCAGGAATGAATCCTACCTGAATCATAAAAGCTGTATATTTGTTTGTATGAACCATATATACCTGATCTTATTTTCCTGGTTAAAGAAGGCAAAGTGTTTCACGTTTTGCAATCGAATAACCAAATACTGAGGTTGGATCGTATATATCGTCGGTATTATTCGATCTTATGTTTGATCTTATATAGAGTATTGATTAATGATTGTTCTTTAACAAAAGTTGATTTATGACCGGATACAAACATATTCTTTTTATGCTGAGTTTTTGCATTCTCCAAACAAACTCTGCATTTTCTCAGAAATTTCTTCATACTGAAAATAAAAAAATTGTAAATGGCCAGGGAGAAGAAGTTTTTCTCAGAGGAATAGGCCTTGGTGGTTGGATGTTACAGGAGGGATATATGCTTGAGACATCTTCTTTCGCAAATGCTCAGTATGAGATCAGAGCAAAAATCGAAGAATTAATAGGTACTCAGAATACGGATACCTTTTATAGTGCCTGGCGTGCAAATCATGTTCGAAAAATTGATATTGATTCACTTGCTTACTGGGGATTCAATTCCATAAGACTTCCTATGCATTATAACCTTTTCACACCTCAAAGTCTGCCAGTTGGAGAATACATTGATACGGGATTTGTAATGGTCGATAGTTTATTACGCTGGTGTTCAATAAATGAAATGTATCTTATATTGGACCTCCATGCAGCGCCCGGCGGACAAGGAGATGATGCAGCTATATGCGATTATGATCCGACAAAACCTTCTTTATGGGAATCAGAAGAAAATAGAGCACGAACTGCTGATCTGTGGAAAACACTGGCTGCAAGATATTCTGAAGAGGAGTGGATTGGTGGTTATGATCTGATAAACGAGACCAAGTGGCCACCTCTCTCCGATAACAATAACCAGGATCTGTGGGATTTAATGATTCGGATAACCGATTCAATACGAACAGTTGATACCAATCATTTAATAATCACCGAAGGGAACTGGTGGGCCAATGATTATACCGGATTCCCCGGTCCATGGGATGATAATCTGGTAATTAGTTTTCATAAATACTGGAATCCAAACAATACCTCTTCGATACAATGGATGCTTTCAATGCGTGATCAGCATAACGTGCCTTTATGGCTGGGAGAAACCGGTGAAAACTCAAATACATGGTTCACAGAAATGATAGAGCTTATGGAAGAACATACTATTGGTTATTCTCTCTGGCCTCAGAAAAAAATCAGTTCAGTAGCAGGCCCGGTTACCATAATCAAGACAGATGGATACCAACAACTTCTTGATTACTGGAATAATCCCGGACAGCATGTCAAACCATCTGAAGAATTCGCAAAAGCAACTCTGATGGAGATAACTGAAAACTTGAAACTGGAAAACTGTAAAATAAATATTGATGTCATTGATGCTTTGACCCGACAGGTAAACAATGAGAATTCGGTGTCATTTCATGAACTTACTATCCCCGGGCGGATCTATGCCACAGATTATGATATGGGCCGGCAGGGAATTGCATACTCAGATGTCGATTATCAAAGGATAAGTGAAGGGCAAACATGGAACAACGGGGGCGCATACAGAAATGACGGAGTAGATATAGAATCCTGTACCGACAATATTGCAGGTAATGGGTATAACGTTGGATGGACATCGGTTGGTGAATGGATGAACTATACAGTTCATATAGATTCCTCTGCTGCATACACTCTCAAACTCCGCTATGCCAGCGATAATGCGCTTACCAACCTCCATTTTGAACTTGATGGTGTTGATATAACAGGTACAATTGAAGTACCTTCTACAGGTGGATGGTTTGACTGGATTACTTATACAAAAACCAATGTAATCCTTGAAAAAGGGGCTCATTCTCTTACAGCACATATTGATTATGGAGGCTGCAACCTGAATTATTTTCAATTCAGTGATCCCACAACACCCAGCCAGAGTGAGTATCCCCGGAATACTATAAAAGACAATCTTATTATTTATCCCAATCCTTGCAGTTCAATAGTATATGTTAAAAAACAAATTGATGCTCAAAGCATTGAAATAATACGACTTCTTGATATTTCGGGCAGAGATATTCTGTCTGTATTGCCCGAATACAACCCGGAAAACAACATCTACATACTCGACATAAGTTCTCTTGCTTCAGGATATTATGTTATTACAATGAAAATTTATGGCGAAATTATCTCTTCGCCTTTTGTCATTCAGTAACAACAGAATTTACTCCGAAAGTCTTTTCCAGCTATCTGTCCTGAAAGGTGATGCAGGCAATCCTTCGACATTATACAGATTGGGTGCTGCAATATCGCGCCATCCAAATCTAACTGCAACAGGTCTTTCAACCAGTTCGGATGTAACAATCACAGTGTTACCTGAAATTTCTGCATTTGCAGGATGATATAGGCGGTCATTCCCTGCAATTTCAAAAAAGGTAAGCGGCCCATCTTTAATCATCAAACCATTATCTGCATAATCAAAGTGGACAATGGCTTTGTTTTCCTGAATATCCAACGAATTGAAAACTGGTCCTGAAAAGGTCAATGAATCATATCCGTAATCTTTTGCCAGTGCCCAAAGTGCCAGACGTCTTCCTATTTCCTGTTTATTTGAAGGATGGATAGTTTCCAATGATCCAATATCCGTAGTTACTACCATACCGGTTTTTGGTATATTCATCGTCAGGAGTTGTGCTTCCCTGAGTTCGGCCGCCGAACTGGGTATATCCCCGTCATAATACCATGGGGCTATCTGAACAAAGTAGAATGGAAAATCACCCTGCCCCCACTCTCCTCTCCAACTCTCTATCAATGCCGGGAACAGAGTTCTGTATTGATAACCTCTGCCAACATTTGACTCTCCCTGATACCAGATTATGCCTTTTACAGTGAATGGTTTTACAGGATGGATCATACCGTTAAACAGCAGCGTTGGAGTATCCTGATTGATCGCAATACTCAAATCAGGTCTGGAATCATATGTATTATCGCTATCAAAAAAATGCAGGTTGAGATTTATTAATTCAGCTACCGGTAAGAATTTCCATTCTCCGCTTATACTAAATGAATGCATATTGTCCGTATCAGAAATAGTAATATCTGATGAACTGTATATACCGCCACCTCCTACATTATCTATAACAAACACCGTAAGAATATTTTTACCGGGTTTTACTATATCAGCGGGTATTGAATAAACTCTTTCTTTCTTCCAGAATCCGGGAGCTAACGTTTTACCAATTCTCTTGCCATTAACATAGGTATCGTCCATATCATCAATCGGTCCGAGGTGTAATGTCAGATCTTTGCGGGCAAACGATTCCGGAAGGATAAATTCTTTTCTATAACAAACTATGCCGTCAAATTTGCCCAGTTCCGTTCCCGACCACTCTAACGGGACTTTCATTGTTGGCCATGAAGAGTCGTCATAATCTGACTTTGTAAATTGTAAATCAACAAAATCCAACGTTTCATAAAATTCTTTTGTTGACTGAACAGGAATAGTATTCAGCTGATTCATCCACTTCAATAAGGAGTCATATTGATGAACAGCTAATTCCAAAGTATCCTCAAAAAAAGCAAAAGAAGGAATTTCTCTTAAATAATCCATAGAAATCCATGATTCTGCCGGTGTACCACCCCAACTGCTGTGAATTAATCCGATGGGAATATTCAGTTCTTTGTAAAGCTCTCTGCCGAAAAAATAAGCCGTTGCACTAAAACCGGCAACAGTTTCGGGTGTACATTGTTTCCATTGACCTTCACAATTGTTTAATTTTACTAACGATACATTTTTTGGGACAGTGAAAAGCCGGATCTGAGGATAATTGGCATTGGCAATTTCTTCCTCACTGTTACTAATTGTATCGACCGGTGGCCAACCTGTCAGTGGCATTTCCATGTTGGATTGTCCTGATGCCAACCACACTTCTCCCAATAAAATGTCATGAATAACAACACTTGTATCTTTCGTCTGAAATGCCAGTTCATATGGACCTCCTGCATCCGCAGTAAAAATTTTTAACTTCCAGAGACCGGCACTATCAGATCTGACAGATTTTCGGGTACCCCAGCTTGACGTAATTTCAACTTTTTGATGTGGCGCAGTCTTGCCCCATAACACTACTTCCGTATTTTGCTGAAGAACCATTCCATCACTAATGATTGAAGGCAGTTCAATAAAATCTGATTGTGGAGATGAGCAACCCAACAGAATAGCAATCAATAAAGAAATAAATGATAGTTTTCTCATATTCAGGATTTTTATTTGATTAGAAATACCCAACGATAACAAGGTTTATTCTTACTTCATTTCATGTCAATTTGTTAAAAATACAAATTATTAATAATCTCGATTCATTTTTTTCAGGAAATAGAGTATTCACGGATTCAGAATGCAGGAAGATCACCAACCGGTTATTTCTTTAATATATTGTGTCAATTCACAGGCGTTGTATACATGCTGTGCAACAGAAGGATGCCAATCGGCTCCGTATCCGTACTCTCCTGTTTGCCGCGTCAATTCAAAAAAATATATTTTGGTATCTCCTGCTCTGTGTTTACCATTGACAATGGAAGATACTAAGTTTCTGCTGATATCCAGTGCGTTTTCAGGATAACTGTTATTCAGCATTGGACCAATTAAACAAACAATTGAAGTAGTTGGATATTCTTTTCTCACCTGCTTTAGAAATGATGCATAGGCTTGTTTGAAAAGACCTGTATCAACCCCGCTTGAGAAATCATTTGTTCCAAGATTGATAACTGTAATATCAGGAGTGTATAGCTTATGATCCCACAAAGGTTTGTCTTCATCCGGAAATATCCTGTTCCAGATTTCAGAAACCACATTCACCTGTGAACCATCATAATTCTGAACAATGCCTCTGCCGGAATAGGCTACTGCAACATATTGGGCATTGAGACGATCGGCCGTTATTGCACCATATGCAAGAGAAGCATTTTCAGTCTCACAGCTAAACGGCTGATATTGATCTATTGCTTCGTTTCCATATCCACATGTAATGGAATTACCAATAAATTCCATTTTTCTCTCCGGGATGAAAGGAATTTCAATGAGCACTCCATTCTCATCCAATTGAATGCCTGAAAACTCGACCTTGCCTACAAGAGACTCCGTTCGTTTGACTATTGTAATTGTATGCACGCTATCATAAATACTGCTAAAAAGTTGGTAAACAGTATCCATTTTATTTAACTCCAGAAGAAAATACTTTTCCTGATCAATGTAAACGTTAAACATATTCCTGTTAGGGTTTCCTGCATGATCAATACCTGATTCAGATAGATCATTCAGCAAAATCCCGGCTTTCTTCCCTTTAAACCGGAAAGAAATAGAACTTGCCGGGTGAGAAAATATATACTTCAAAGGATCGGAAGTGTCAAATCGTCCTATGCAGGTAATATTTTCGTTTGAGGGAGAGAAAAATCCCGCATCAAAAGTTGAATGCTGTTTACTATCAGGATGACAACAATAACAAACAGATGCAGAAAGGATGAAATAAAATAATAAGTACTTAATGCGCATAAAGTTAATATTTTATAGTTGTTTGGAAATTCACATTCAGTATAACTCCACAACAGCAGAATAAAACTGAAGGGATATTTCATTCTCAATTGAAAAGCAGTAAACCTGTAAGCCGGATTCTGTTTCCCGGTAAACCGGGATTTCTGTCATTTATCTTTGCGATCTACCCCTCAGCATCAGGCGGGCAGCCTTTATATGCTGATGTACATGATCTTGCAACCCGCAAGGCAGGCAGCTTGCAATGTCACCATCACAACTGGTGAGCTCTTACCTCACCTTCTCACCCTTGCCCGCCGAAGCTTTAGCGAAGGCGGGCTTGCCCAACCTTCTCCATTTTCAACAGGCGGTTATTTTCTTCCCTGCTTCTGTACCCTCACAGGTACCTCTCTCACGAGAGTGCGGTGCCCTGTGCTGTCCGGACTTTCCTTACTGACTCCATGAAGAAATCAGCACGACAGAACGGTTTACTGCTATTTTTTATGAGTTTTGATTCGTGAATCGTGATCAGTAACCAGTAACTAATCACCTCCTCAACTAAACCAAAACTCCTGACTCTAAACTCTAAACTATAAACTCTAAACTTCAGACTATTTCAAATACACCATGGTTGCACCAAATCCATATTCTTTAAAAGATGCATCCTGGTATCTTAATTCCGGGTAGTCTTTATCCAGCTTCTTTCTCAATTCATACTTAAGAATTCCATTTCCAATTCCATGAATAAATACTATCTTCTGTATTTCTGACTGTAATGCTGATTCAAGAGCATCCTTAAATTTTGAAAGTTGAATATTCAAAATTTCACTGTTTTTCAACCCGGCATGAGTCTCTACCAATTCTTCTATGTGAAGGTCAATCTCCTTCAGATGGATATTTTCAGTGGATTTTTTAATCACTTTCTCTTCAGCTCCCTCCTTCTGATTGATAATCTCTGACCAGTCTGTTTCTGTCAGGTTCCCGGGTACACATTGATCATCCTGTTCGTTTTCCCTTCTGAAAATCAATGCCTTCTTATGAAAATAATCATTTGTTTTAAAGAACTGCATCTTATAGAAGTTTATTTTCTCAATATTAAAAACTTCAGCGTATGGTTCAACAGGCTGAAACAATCCGTGTTTGTATAAAGTCCCCTGCAACATAAAATCACTTATCTTACTTATATCAGTCTGACTGAACCGGGCAATTTCCAGTTTTGTATCAGGTTCTACGATTCCTGTTGAGATATGAGCATAAACACCGCTATCCTTCTGACCGGCAATATAATTCATATAGTAATTGCTATCGTTAATTACATACAATCCCAAATTGCTGACATGTAAAATCTGATCATTTTCAGGTACAATAGCCAGTAGAATTTCACCTGTAAATTCAGCATATTTTTTATCTTCAAAAGAAACATCTGATTTTATTATTTCCGCAATTGCGGGTTCAATTTCATTGTGTTCCGTTTCGCTTCCGGCACTCCCCGGATCATATGAATCAGAAGACTCAAGTATCAGATCAGTCACCAGAACAGGTATATCAAACCCATCAACAGTCTCGATAAGAGCTGTCTTGTCATCAGAAAATCCTTTTACGGTTCCTCCGCCAACTGCATTCAGAAATTTGACTTTGCTTCCTATTCTAATGCCCATCGCCTGTTTTTTTCGCTGCAAAATTAGCTATTTTTGGCGCAAAAGCATCATTTATAATGATCCCGGTTGAGAAAATATCCATTAATGATTACAATTACAACTTGCCTGGAGATCGGATAGCGAAATATCCTCTACCAAAAAGGGATGAATCAAAATTGCTCGTATACAAGGACGGACAAATTTCTGAATCAAAATTTAAATACCTCCCGGATCTTTTTCCCCTGAAATGTCAGCTTTATATAAATGACACACGTGTAATCCATGCCCGTCTGAAGTTCACAAAAAAAACAGGTGCAAATATTGAGATATTCTGTTTAACTCCCTATGATCCTGTTGACTATCAATTGTCTTTTTCAAGAACTGATTCGTGTGCCTGGACTTGTATTGTAGGCAATCTGAAGAAATGGAAAGACGAACCTCTGCAGCTTGAATTTAGTGCGGGTAATAAAAAATATATACTAACTGCTGAAAGAATCAAACTTCAAAAAGGGTACGCTATCGTAAGGTTTTTCTGGAACGGAAATTTCTCTTTTGGAGAAATTCTGGATTTCTTAGGTGTAATCCCCATACCACCATACCTGAATCGTAATTCTGAAACGATTGATAAGGACCGATACCAGACTGTTTATTCCATTGTAAAGGGTTCGGTAGCAGCGCCTACAGCAGGTCTGCATTTCACTCAAAATGTTCTGAACAAGCTGAGAAAAAAGAATCTTACCCCGGAAGAGATTACTCTGCATGTTGCTGCAGGAACATTTCAGCCTGTAAAAACAAATAATGTATCAGATCATATTATGCACAACGAAGTATTTTCTGTAACCATACAATCACTGAAAAAACTTTCAAAATCAGACAGAACGGTTATTGCAACCGGCACCACCACACTTCGGACCCTGGAAAGTCTTTACTGGCTTGGCGTTAAAAGTATAATGAATCAAGAATTGTGCTTTAAACTTGAACAGTGGGACTACAAATCCCTCCCTGGGAACTATTCTTGTCAGACTGTATTTGAAAATCTCATTAAAATGCTGGAAAAAGAAAAGCTCGTTTCGCTGGAAGGTGAAACAGGAATAATGATCATACCGGGATATAACTTTAAAGTTGCTGATGCGCTGATAACAAATTTTCATCAGCCCTGCAGTACTTTATTGTTGTTGGTAGCTGCATTCATTGGTAACGACTGGTCAAGGGTATACCAATATGCATTGGAACATAATTTTCGTTTTCTCAGCTACGGAGATAGTTCCATTCTCTGGAAAAAGAAATCTGCTGAAATCCCGAATACCTGAGCTCTTTTCCATCGAATGTTAGTGCTTGATATTTCTATAATCCCGATAAAATTTCTTTTGTTCTTTCAGTAAACTCCGCAATGTCTTCTTCGCAGGTATCAAATGAAGTCATCCATCGCACTTCTCCTGTATCTGCATTCCATGGATAAAAAAAGAATACCTTTTGAAGCAAGGGAATTGCAGGTTTTGGTACAATGGCAAAAACCCCGTTGGCTTCAACTTTCTGTGTTACCTTTATTTCGGGAATAACTTTGACAGCAGCATAAAGTTTCTGGGCCATAAGGTTGGCATTCTGAGCATTTCGTTTCCACAATTCATTTTCAAAAAAAGCGATAAACTGTGCCGCAATAAATCTCATTTTAGACGACAACTGCATCGCCTGTTTGCGTATGTATTTAAATTCGCCGGTTAGTGCTTCCTCAAAGAAAATAACCGATTCTGCCGCCATAAGTCCGTTTTTGGTACCTCCAAATGAGAGAATATCCACTCCGGCATCTGAAGTTATTTCTTTGAAACTCCTTTTTAAAGTAACTGCAGCATTAGAAAGACGCGCCCCATCCATATGCAATAACAGACCATAGCTATGGGCAAAATCTGCCAGATCCTTAATTTCATCAATTGTATAAACCGTACCCATTTCAGAAGCCTGTGAAATTGAAATTATCCGGGGCTGAGAATGGTGCTCAAAATTGAATCCCACCATATATTTTTTCAACATTTCAGGAACTAACTTACCATCAGGTGTTTCGACAGGAACCAGTTTGCATCCTGTAAATCGCTCAACTGCTCCACATTCATCAACATAAATATGTGAGGTTTCTGCACAAATCACTGAATGAAACGGCTTAAGGGCAGCCGCAATGCCAAGTACATTTGCTCCTGTCCCTGTAAAAACCAGGTAGGGAAAAGAACCGGAGCCAAAGTTATCTTTCAGTATTTCCACCGCTTTTTCAGTGTATTCATCATCACCATAACCCACTACATGTCCCGGATTTAATTTTTTAATTTTATTTAACACCTCGGGCGAAATACCTGAATTGTTGTCACTTGCAAAACCTCTTAAGGTTCCTGATCGATCATGTTCTACTTTCATACCAAACTTTAAAGTAAGTCAATTGTTATAGTAACTAAAGTAATGAGAAAATCTCTGAATTAAAATTATACCAATGAGTTTCAGATTTATCATACTGGCGATTGTTTTTTCTGTGGCATTACATTCTCTCTCTGCAAAAGAAAAACAGGGTATTCAGGTTCTTAATTTCAATGAATTCGAACCTTATTTGAATTTCAGCAACGACACTGTTTATGTGATCAATTTCTGGGCTACCTGGTGTATTCCATGCAGGAAAGAATTGCCTGAATTTGAAAAGATCCACAGAGAAGATCAAAGTAAAAAGATCAAAGTGTTGCTTGTAAGCCTTGATTCACCTTCCGGAATTGATAACAGTCTGCTGCCTTTTTTACACAAAAACGGAATTACTGCAAAAGTATTGTTATTGCATGATCCGGACAGCAATGCATGGATAGATAAAGTCGACCCTTCATGGTCCGGATCACTCCCTGCCACCGTCATCTATAATAAATCTGTGAAAAAATTCTTCGAAATGGAACTCAGTTATGAATTAATTCATAAAACTGTAAATGAATTGTCTAATCTATAAAAATAATACTATGAAAACACTATTTTCCCTGATTCTGATCTTCAATGTCTTAACCTTACCGGCCGGAGAAGGATATTCGGTAGGTGATAAAGCATCTGATTTTAAATTAAGAAGTGTGGACGGCTCTATGGTCAGCCTTTCCGATTTTCCTGATGCCGAAGGATTTGTTGTTGTATTCACCTGCAACCATTGTCCGTTTGCCAAAGCCTACCAGGACAGATTAATTGCTATTGATAAAGAATACAAAATGAAAGGTTATCCGGTCATTGCCATTAATCCGAACGATCCGGAATTAGTTCCGGAAGATTCGTATGAAGAAATGCAAAAAAGAGCAAAAGAAAAAGAATACCCCTTCCCCTATCTGTTTGATGAAAAACAGTTGGTTTTTAAACAATACGGGGCAACGCGCACACCGCACGTATTTCTTTTAAAGAAAAATACCGCAGGAGAATACATTGTAAAATACATAGGTACTATTGACGACAATTATGAAGATCCCTATGCTGTTAAACAAACCTATTTAACTGATGCACTGGATGCCCTGATAGCAGGCAAGGAACCCGATCCTGCCTTTACGAAAGCAATTGGATGTACAATAAAGGTAAAACAATAATTCAATGGGTACGAGGAAGTTGTCTGTAAAATATTCGTGTACCTTCAGTCTTTATGCTTTTCAGACAACTTTCTTTCCCTCACTTACTCTTTTTCTGATTTCTGTTCTTTCTCGTCTTTGAATTTTAACGCAATAGAATTGATACAATACCTTAATCCCGTAGGTTCAGGTCCGTCTTTGAAAACATGTCCCAGGTGACTTCCGCAATTCGCACACCTTATCTCAGTTCGTAGCATACCATGACTGGTATCTTCAATCAATACAACATGACTTTTGGAAATAACATCGTAAAAGCTTGGCCATCCTGATCCTGAAGAGTATTTTGTATCAGAATTGAACAATTCATTTCCGCAGGCAGCACATAAATATGTTCCTTCTTCAAAGAAATGATAATATTTTCCGGTACCAGGAGCTTCTGTGCCACATTGTCTTAATATCTTATATTCTTCTGTAGACAACTCCTTCTGCCATTGATGATCACTTTTTTCAATCTTATACATAGATCTTGTTTCTTTTTGCTTTGTTTTTTCAACCTGTCCGTTTGATGTGCAACAAACAACCGGAAGAAAAAACAAGGAAATAATAACCGGTATTCGCATCTAAGTTATTTTACTCTTTAAACAAATGAAATCCTTGTTTGTTTATATCCAAAATAAAGATAATTAAAAGGAGATTCAGCTTAAAATAGCTTGCATGCAATAAAAAGATCTGTTTTCCTTTCATCAACAAAAAACAGTTATTAACAATAATAATCAGTTATGTTGAAAAAATATCATGATGAATATGCCCGAAAAGGACTAAATTTGGACCTTGAATTGGGGGGGGTATATTTGCAACGCGTTTGTGGAAAGAAACTGGTATTTAATCAAACAATCAACATATAAAATGGGTAATAAACGTCTTTTGGCGTGGTAATTGATAAAAAGCAAAAATATTATTTGTTTGAAAAGCGTGTGAATAAAACAAATGATAAAAAAAAATGAATAATAATTGTTTACGGATGCTAAAAGCATGTGTAAATAGTTTTCAGGTACGAAATGACTGATATATGAGACCAAAAGTATTTTTAACTATAGCATTGTTTTTACTTTTCTTCCTGGGGGAAATAGCAATTACTTTTTCTTTCAAAATGGAAAGTGACAAAACCTATGCAAAGCCCGGCAATACTCCTTTGTCGTATAAAATTACGAATACCTGTTCCAATGTACCAGAAATGCACAGTGTGGATAGTATTTTTGCTGATTTTATGACAAGAAATGAAATTGTCGGAGCATCGTTGGCTATCACAAATAAGGGTAAACTGGTATATTCCAAAGGATTTGGGTTATCTGACAGTGAAATAGCAGATTCTGTGACACCTCGCAATTTGTTTAGAATTGCCAGTGTTTCAAAACTTATTACTGCTGTTGCCATTATGAAACTGGTTGAAGATGAAAAGCTGGATATAAATTCCAAAGTATTTGGAGCAAACGGTATATTAAATGATCCTGTCTATTTAAATTACCAGGATAAAAGATATGAGTCGATTACAGTTCATAATCTTTTGAATCATACGGCAGGATGGAATGGCAAAAGAGCCGATCCTGTGTTTAATTCCCTATATGTTGCACACGTAATGGATGTTCCACCTCCTGCCGATATGCCTGTAATTATTGAATATGCATTGAATAAACCGCTTGATTATACACCGGGCAAAAAATACAGTTATTCTAATCTTGGGTATTCCATACTTGGAGAGATCATTGAGAAAGTTACCGGTATGGAGTATGAAGAATATGTGCAGTTTGCGATTTTACATCCCCTGGGAATTTATGATATGCATATTGGTAAAAGTTTCTACGATGAGAGGTATCCATACGAGGTACGCTATTACGATTTGCCCGATAATTCGTTGATATGGTCATACAATGGTTCAGGCGACCTGGTGCCTGTGGAATACGGTGGCAATCATATAGAACTTCTCGGTGCAGCAGGAGGGTGGGTAGCTTCGGCACCCGAATTGGCTAAACTTCTGATAGCTATTGACGGCTTTGAAACCAGACCGGATATTCTTTCAAAAAGAAGTATTCAGTACATGACAAAATCCAAAACTCACACACGAAAACTCATTGGATGGAGAGGATCAGACGGTTATGGTACGTGGTGGAGAACAGGAACTCTTTCGGGCACAACTGCCCTGGTAATGAGACATGCGAATGGAATAAACTGGGTAGTACTCATGAACACCACTCCCAGAAAAAGATCAAGAATACATAACGAGCTTTCACGTACTATGTTCAGAGCATTAAGAAGTGTTGATGAATGGCCTGAATATGACCTGTTCAATTCGGAATCAATAGAATCAACTCAAGGAACCTACGCATACAGATAAGGAAATCCCATTTTGACAGTATTGAAGATCCTGCTCTCCCGGGGCAGGATCTTTTTTTGTACAATATGTCAGAAACTTATACCTTGCAAAACAGCACTCTTACATCATGTTAAAATGATAAGTTGTTAACAATACTATTCTTAAGAATTCAGGAACGAAAACAACCATTCATGCACCTGATCTCATATGTTCCGAAGTTTATCGGGATGGATCCTGTTTACCTGTCTGAAGGTTAGTCAGGTTTGTGAATTATTGATCAAAATAATTCATGTTCGTTTTATATCTTTACTACTCAAAGCCATGATGGATGTTCCTAAAACGACACATAATATACCTGACTGCGTTATTTTGTTTTCTCAATGCTACTTCTCAAATTATTCCTTTTCAGAATTATACCGTTAAAAATGGCCTTCCATCAAACATTATAAATGATATTGAACAGGATTACCTGGGATATATCTGGCTGGCAACCCAGGTCGGCGCTGTAAAATTTGACGGATACAATTTCGAAACCTTTACAATCAATGAAGGTTTACCCGATAACTATATACTGGACATCTATATTGACAGCAAAAACAGGATCTGGTTTGCTACGGCAAGCGGCGGACTGGCAACCATGAAAAACAATAAAATTAAGGTGTTAAATGAATCGGATGGACTGGTATCCAACAATTCCATGAAAGTATTTGAAGATAAAAAGGAAAACATCTGGTTTGTATCATACGAAGGTTTTTCCATTATTATGCCCGATACGATCTTAAGCTATAACGAAACAAACAGTCCCATAGTCAGCGAAATATTGTGTACCTATAATGCCTTTAACGGAACGATCTGGCTAACCACAGTAGAAGGCATTTATTACTTTGATGATAAACTTCATATTTATGACCAGCCTGATCTGAAAAATCTGATTATTCGAGACATAGCAGAAGACAAACCAGGCTCTTTCTGGTTTGCTACGCAGGAAAAAGGAGTTTTGCATATTGAAAACAATAGGTTAATACAACAATTCAATCGTTCTACGGGACTTAAGAGCGACATTTCAATTGCAATAAGACCAATCGACAATAATAAGCTACTTATAAGTACATCATATCCCGGGGGATTATTTGTGATTGAAAATGATAAAATTCAAACCTTATGGACTCAGGATATAAAAGATTTCATTATCCGGCAGATTCTTGTGGATAAGAGCAACAGGATCTGGTTAAGAACACATGAGAACGGTTTGGTTTTTATAAAAAACAATGAATTGCTGAAAATAAATAAAAATAATAACCTGGTTGACAACAAACCGACCAAGCTTTTTGAAGACAATAACGGAAATATCTGGATAACTTCCTGGAACGGATTATCCAAATACGGGAAAATCGTATTCCATATTTACAATGAAGGATTTGTGGATAAGGACAAAAACATCCAAAGCATTGCGTCGTATGAAAACACTATTTACGCAGGCACATTTAGTGGTCTGAGTATATTAGAAAACAATAGGATAGTCAAACGCTATAATAAAACCAACGGAATAACATCTGACATAACATCTATTCATTCCATATTAATTCAATCAAAAAAAGAGATTTGGTTAGGAACTTTCGGAGGCTTAACAAAATTTAACGGAAATTCATTTGTCTATTATCCGGAGTCTGTTTTTGAAAATGAAGATTTTCCTGACTGTTCATGGGATATTGAAGCCATAAAAAACGATCTGTATTGTGCTTCGGGAAGAGGACTTATACACTATAACAAGAAGGAATACAAGTTGTATAATATGACTGACGGACTGGCAGGTGATAACATTTGGAATATCGAAATAGACAGCAATCAAAACATCTGGTGCGCTACAGTAAACGGGCTATCCGTTTTTGACGGAAAATTATTCCACAATTACGATACTTCTGACGGTTTAACGATTAATTACTGTCATGATATAGCCTTTGACAAAAAAGGGTATGCATGGCTGGCAACTGATAAAGGGATTTCAAGGATCAGGTTGAATACAGACTGGTCAATCGATAGCAGGAATATTCTAAAAGAAGATGGTTTGTACTCGGAAAACATTTTTCTAATCACTGTGGATAAAAAAGGATATATCTGGGCAGGACATAACAATGGGCTGGACAGGATAGATCCTAATGACTTCTCCATGAACCATTACGGACCCATGGAAGGTTTTCTGCCGGTGGAGAATTCCCTGGGAGCCGTAACCCAGACCAAGGATGGCAATATATGGTTCGGAACAGCAGACGGAGTAGTTAAATATATCCCCAAAAACGATATTATCAGGAACGATCCTCCGCAGACATATATTACCGGAGTCAATCTGTACAACGACACTACATCCTTATTGAGATTTGCTTCGGGCAAAGACAGTATACACCAATTGCCTATTGACCTGGAACTGAAATACAATAAAAACAATCTCATATTCAGCTATGTAGGATTACATTATACCATTGTTGAAAAAAACCGGTACAGGTATAAACTGGAAGGCTACGACAACTATTGGTCCGAACCCACAGCTGAAACCCAGACTTCGCCCTACCGGAAAATACCTCCGGGAAAATATACCTTTCAGGTCATTGCATCAAATTGCGACGGGGTCTGGAATAAGGAACCAACCACTTTTAGTTTCGAGATCAGGCCTCCCTTTTATCAGACCTGGTGGTTCTATGCTATCGAAGCAATTTTCGGAATAAGTCTTTTTATCCTGATTATCCGCTACAGGGAACGAAAACTAAGGCATGACAGGGAGGTATTGGCACAAAAGGTGAAGGAACGAACCATTGAAGTGGAAAAACAACGGGACCAGATCGCCCTGCAAAAAAAAGAAATTACAGACAGCATAGTGTATGCGGAAAAAATACAGACTGCCGTATTGCCAAACAATGAATACATAGACAAACTGTTAAAAGACTATTTTATTCTTTTCAAACCAAGAGATATAGTTAGTGGCGATTTCTACTGGATTGACGGGTATAGAAACAAAACAATTGTTGTGGCTGCAGATTGCACGGGACATGGTGTACCCGGAGCTTTTATGAGTATGCTGGGCATTTCTATACTCAATGAAGTAGCCGATCCTGCGAATAACTATGAAGCGGGACAAATCCTGGATACATTAAGAAATCATTTAACCACTACCCTCTGGCAAACAGGAAAAGAAGAAGATGCAAAAGACGGAATGGACCTTTCTTTATGCATCATTGACTTTCAAAACAAAAGATTGCAATTTGCCGGGGCTTATAATCCTCTTGTGTTGATTCGCCAGAATGAAATTATTGTATACAAAGGAGATAAAATGCCTGTGGGTTATCACCAGGCAAAAATATCCGAATTTACTACTCATAAGATCAATTTAATCAAAAGCGATTGTTTGTACATGTTTTCTGACGGATACGCCGATCAATTCGGTGGAGCTGACGGGAAAAAATTCAAATCCTCGAACTTCCGTGAATTGTTACTGGAAATCAATAATTTGTCCATGTCGGAACAAAAAGTGAAATTAAATGAAACAATTGAAGACTGGAAGGGTATAAATGAACAGGTAGATGACATTCTGGTTATTGGGATCAGAATACGATGAAACTACACAATAGCGACTGATATTTTAAGCTTATATGCTATTAATCAATTTTTTATAAATGAAATTGGTCTAATCGTACACAAAATGTTAAATACAATCAAATTCTGAAATATGAAACCCACAAAAACTTTTCATCAGGTATTGGCTTTCATTTCGCTTGCAATATTTCTGTGTTTCCCGGCTCATTCGCAACCAACTGATCTGATGTGGAAATATGCGAAATCAGCAACAAATGGAATTGTTGACAATATGATTGCTGATTCTGTTGGTAACGTTTACCTGTCAGGAAGATTTTATAAAAATGTGTTCAACTACCAGGGAAACGGAGCCATTGGAAGTCCAAATGAAAGTATAAGTAATATTTTTTTAATGAAAACTGCGCCTACAGGACGTTTGATCTGGCTGCATGCCGTCCGGAGTTTGAATCCGGATGTAAATGTTGTGCCCGGAAATATGTCAATTAATCAGCGTGGTGAACTTTCAACAGTTTTTACCATTTCTTCCGAAACAGAATTTCAGATCGGTGACTTTACCGGTGAAACTGCAGGAAATTACGTTCATACATTAATTGCCAAAATATCCAAAACAGGATTTATCTCATGGGTTCATGAAATTAGTACAGTTCCTGATACAGCAGGTATTATTTATTTGCCCGATTTATTTCTGGATGAAGATGGAACAACTTATCTCTCAGGCGCTTTCGAAGGAGACAGTATTGTTATCGGAGGACAGGAAGCACCTGGTACTTCTGCGGATGCCATGCTTTTTATCACAAGAATACACTCTGAGGGTGCAGTGGAATGGCTGACCGGTTGTGATTACAATAAAGGAGCCGACAATGGCGAAATAGTGGTTACGGATATAGCAAACAGCAATTCCGACTACTTCTATATCGGGGGTTATCATCGGGGTGACAGACCATTTTATTTTGGCACGGATTCCATTTCGGGCACAACAGGAGACAATGCATTCATCGCTTTTTATACAAAAGACGGAGAATCACAATGGGCACGTTCATTTCCGGGAGATTCATCAGAGTATATTAACAATCTCATCGTACCGGAAAACGGTGATGTTTTTGTTTCAGGAGTATTTAACAGCGGCAATTTGAATATCGCGGGAACCATATATTCAAGCGAAAATGGCAACTATGACCTGTTTATAGCAAAATACGGCACATCTGGAAATTGTATACAATCAAAACATATAGCAATTCAAAAAAGTATTTACAGTGTTGATGAAGATGTTGTTTATACTGGTACCGATCCTGAAGGTAATCTGATAATTTGTTCTGATTTTTATTCCGAATCAGTTTTTACAGGCAGCGGATTTGAATTAAATAATCCCGATGCCCCGACAAGTGATATGATGATGGCAAAACTTGACGGAATGAGCCTTGATCCGGTGTGGACCAATCAGGGAACATCAACGGGTGATAACAATTTTGAAAGCGTTTTTATCAGCCGGGAGGGTGAAATATATTTTACAGGGACATCCTACAACAAACTCAATGTCGATTTGGAAACAGTAGATGAAAACCTCACTGCCGGCTCTCCTTATGTAGCCAAAATAATTACAGAAGGCATTCTTGATTACCTGTACTGGCAGCCAAACACAGTAGATAACACGATTTATGCCGGGAAAGTTGCCTGTGACAAATACGGTAATGCATACGTATCGGGTAATTTCTTTGGTCCTGACAACATGCTGGATGATATCGGACTGATACAACCGGGAGATTCAGGAGTATTTATTGCCAGGTATAGCCGGGTGCGCAATGTCAGCGGAACAGTATTTGACGATGTCAATACTCCCGTATCGCAGGGGTATGTGAAAATATACGGGTATACCTATTATCAGAGATCACCTATAAACGACTCCGTTGATGTCGACTTAAACGGGAACTTTACATTTCAAGACATTCCTTATGGACAGTATATCTTAGTAGCTCTGCCCGGAGATGATATGTCAGCCGGGTTTGTTCCCACTTATTTTCCTGCTTACGAATACTGGGAATTTGCTGAACAAATCATTGTTGATCCAACATCTGTTACAGAAGATCTGAACATTCATTTACAACCATTAGCACTTTTTGAAGGCATCACACAGGTTGATGGTCAGGTTCTCGACGCGGAAGCTGAGGACCTGAAATCAGCTATTTTTGAAAAGGGTAAACCCAGCAAAAAGGCATCTGTTGTCCTCGCGGGACAGAAACACACGAAAAGCACATACGAAATAGTGGCCACAACTGAGACCGATGAAGACGGAAATTTCGCATTTTATGGCATTGAAGACGGCAACTATTATTTGTGGGTGGATATCCCGGGATTGCCGGTTGAAGAAGTTTACTTTATTGAGGTATCAGGTCACCAGTATGTTTCCTCTCTCGATTACCTGGTTACGGAAGAAGAAGTTGTGCAGGATGGCTTTCCGGAATACAGCAGCAGTCATGATATACTAAATAATCCAGATATCCTGATATACCCCAATCCTGCCAAAGATATCTTAATCATTGAACTGGTGAGATCCTCTGTAGGTGTTTACGATGTGTTTGATTCGGGCGGACGTTTGCTGAAACACAAAAAAATGGCATCCGGAACAGAGATTCTTGATATTTCCGGATATCCTTCAGGAGATTATATCATCAGGGTAATTACAGATCATGGTGTTAATTTCAGAAAAATCAATTTTGTGCAATAACAAACCCTGTAATATTATATTAACATCAGACCGGGAGAAAACATACTCCCGGTTTTTTGTTTTAAACATATCTTACCTACATTTGTTAATGTGTATAAATGAGATTGTAAATACCCTGAATGCATGAATTTATGCGAAACAAGTCAAATAGCATTTACTCTGAACGAGTTTGAATTGATTTGTTGGTCTTTTATTCACGCACCAATGAATTACACTGAATGAATCATTTATGGCAACATTCGACATTATTATGCCCAAAATGGGCGAAAGCGTCCAGGAAGCCACAATAACCAAATGGTTTAAAAAGGTTGGGGATGCAATTGAAGAAGAAGATGTCCTTCTTGAGATTGCAACCGATAAAGTGGATTCTGAAATCCCCTCCCCGGTCGATGGAGTAATCACCAAAATACTGTACGAAGAAAATGCAGTTGTAGCTGTCGGAGAAGTAATTGCAGTAATTGATATTGCCGGAGATGCACCTGACAAAAAAAGATCAGAAGAAGATACTGTTGGGAAGAAACAGTTAAAACAGGAAGTCCCAAAAGAAGCAGTCAAAGCAACCATTGAAGCCAATAAAGACTCTACAAAATCAACCAAATTCTTTTCTCCCCTGGTTAAAAATATAGCCAGATCAGAGGGTATTCCGGCTGAAGAGCTCGAACAAATAAAAGGAACGGGACATAACGAAAGAATTAGGAAGCAGGATGTATTGGAGTACATCAGAACTAGATCAGAACAAAAATCAGGAAAAGAAATACCAGGAAAGATCACTCAGAAACCCGGAGTACAAATTCCAGTGAATAAAGGGGATGAAATCATACAAATGGACCGTTTGCGTAAGTTAATTGCAGACAACATGGTCCTTTCAAAACAAATATCTCCTCATGTAACAAATTTCATTGAAACCGATGTAACAAATCTTGTGATCTGGAGGAATAAGGTAAAAGATGAATTTGAGAAAAGGGAAAAGCAGAAGCTTACGTATATGCCGGTATTCATTGAAGCTGTAGCAAAAGCTCTGAGAGAATTTCCGGGAGTAAATGCTTCTGTCGATGAGTACAAAATCATACTAAGGAAAAATGTCAATATTGGCATAGCCGTCGCATTGCCTTCGGGCAACCTGATTGTCCCGGTAATAAAAAATGCAGATCAAAAATCCATTGTCGGTTTGACTGTCGATCTTAACACCATAGCTCAGAACGCAAGAAACAATAAGTTGAATCCGGACGATATCCAGGGAGGTACATTTACAATTTCCAATTTCGGAACTTTCAAAAACCTTAGCGGCACTCCGATAATCAATCAACCTCAGGTCGCAATACTGGCTACCGGGACAATTGAGAAAAAACCGGCCGTTCTCGAAACCCCGTCCGGTGATGTAATTGCTATCCGGCATAAGATGATTCTTGCTCTTACATATGATCACAGAGTTGTTGATGGTGCACTGGCAGGAGCATTCCTTAAATATCTATCCGATTATCTTCAGAATTTTGATAGTAACAGATCTGTATAATCCAAAATAGTTATCAATGGCATTTACCGATATACCTGTCAGGAAACAGTTCAATATTAAGACGACGGATAAGAAATTACTCAGGAAATGGTTTCATCTTCTGGTCCTTGGCCGCATTCTGGATGATCGTGCACCGAATTACCTTAAACAGGCCATCGGATGGTCTTATCATGCTCCTTATGCCGGGCATGATGGGATCCAGCTTGCTATTGGCCAGGTATTTGATAAAAAAACCGATCACCTTTATCCATATTACCGGGATATGATGACTGTCATTTCAGCCGGACTTACTGCAGAAGAAATCATATGCAATGGCATTTCCAAAGATAATGATGTAGCCGGTGGCGGAAGACATATGTCCAATCATTTTGCAAAGCCGGCCTGGAACATTCACAATGTTTCATCTTCAACAGGAAATCATACTGTTCATGCCACAGGAACTGGCCGGGCATTCACAAAATACAACCATAAAGGAGTAGTCATCAGTTCGCAGGGTGAATCATCAGTCTCAGAAGGATATGTATATGAAGCCATAAACGGAGCCTCAAATGAACAGCTTCCTGTTATCTTTGTATTCCAGGACAACGGGTATGGAATTTCGGTTCCTAAAAAAGATCAGACAGCCAACAGAAAAGTAGCCAATAATTTTTTGGGATTTAAAAACCTTCGCATCATTCACTGCAATGGAAAAGATGTTTTCGATTCAATGAATGCCATGGCAGAAGCAAAAGACTGGGCTATAAATAATTCCATGCCGGTAATTGTTCAGGCTAACTGTGTTCGTATCCATTCCCACTCCAATTCAGACCGACACGAGTTGTATCGCGATGATTATGAATTGAATTATGTTAACCAATATGATCCGCTGGCAAAATATCGACGGCTTCTGCTCCGATATAAAAGGTTTACTGAAGATGAACTGGTTGAAATTGAAAACAAAGCTAAAGAAGAGGTAAAAGCAGCTCACAAAAAAGCTATGTCTGCACCGGATCCTTCCCCTGGATCAATCCATGATTTTGTAATAGGTCCGGAATACAAACCGGGGAAATACCCTGAAGGAATCCATACTGAAGAAGGACCGAAGAAAAAGCTCATTGAAGCAATCAATGAAACTCTGAAAGCAGAATTCAGGAACAATCCCGATACATTCATCTGGGGTCAGGATATAGCATACAAAGAAAAAGGGGGGATCTTCAATGTAACAAAAGGAATGCAAAAAGAATTCGGCAAGCAAAGAGTATTTAATGCTCCCATTGCTGAAGATTTCATTATGGGCACTGCAAACGGAATGTCAAAATTCGACAAGAAGATCCGGATAGTCGTCGAAGGTGCTGAATTTGCCGATTATTTCTGGCCGGCTATGGAACAGTTCGTTGAAACGACCCATGAATACTGGCGTTCCAAAGGTCAATTCTCACCCAATATTACCGTACGTCTTGCTTCGGGAGGATATATCGGTGGCGGATTATATCATTCCCAGACCATAGAAGGCACGTTAACAACTTTTCCCGGCACAAGGGTGGTTTATCCTTCATTCGCTGATGATGCTGCCGGTTTGTTACGTACATCCATACGATCAGAAGGGATGACTGTGTTCCTGGAACCAAAATCTTTATACAATGCCCCTGTTGCTGCTACTCCGGTTCCCGAAGATTTTGAAGTTCCCTTTGGCAAAGCACGGATCAGACGCGAGGGCAAAGATCTTTCCATGATCACTTATGGGAACACAACACACATGTGTCTCGAGGTTGCTGAAAAACTGGAAAAAGAATCAGGAGCTGATATTGAAGTTGTTGATCTGCGATCATTACTCCCACTGGATATAGATGCAATCCGTGCTACAGTGAAAAAAACAGGAAAGGTACTGGTTGTGCATGAAGATAAAGTATTTGGCGGCTTCGGTGGAGAAATTGCCGCAATAGTTGCCGATAAAGCATTTGAATACCTTGACGGGCCGGTACGACGTTTGGGATCAGCGTTTACTCCGGTTGGCTTTAACCGGATACTGGAAAAAGCAATACTCCCTGACACGGATAAAATCATACAGGCCACAAAAGAACTTCTGGATTACTAGATACTTAACTCTCGTATATGATTAATAACTTGATAATTAAAATTAAACCCTTATCGGGGTATACTATTGAATACCACTTATTTGCATCCATAAATTCCATTCATGATGATTCATATTTAACCGCTTCGTGGTTATTTACTACAACAAGCCTGAAAGGCTTTAATTTTAATAACCATAGGGAAAACCCATGGTTAGAGATAAAAAGTGCTATCAGTCCTGAAAGGGCTGAATATTAATATTCTATGCAATTGCTAAACATAAATTAATTACAATCTGGATCCGTTATGAAAAAGGCAGGTTTATTTTATAGCTTCAATACCAGAAAAACTGCCCAGGCAGCCAAACGCATTGTTGAAAACCTTGGAAAAGAAAACCTGGATGAAATCAATGCGGAAACGGTAACGGAAGATCAGTTTACAAAATATGACAATCTGATCCTGGGAGTACCTACATGGTTTGACGGAGAGTTACCCAATTACTGGGACGAATTTGTTCCGGCACTTGAAGATCTCAGCCTGAAAGGAAAACGAATAGCCATTTATGGCGCCGGTGATCAGAAAGGATATCCGGAAAACTTTGCAGATGGAATCGGTATTATGGCCAGACTTGTTGAAGAACAAGGAGCTGAGTTGGTAGGATTCACTGATATTAAGGGATATACTTTTGAACAGTCAAAAGCACAGCGGGAAAATACATTTGCCGGATTGGCACTGGATTTTGAAAACCAGGCAAGCAAGAACAAAGAACGAATTACCGCATGGTGTAACCAGCTAAAAAAAGAATTCCATTGAAAAAGTCAATCCAATTCCTCCTTAAAAGAGAGTATTTTCTGACAGATCCTGATCTTTTCTGAACAGGTTCCGGTCAACCTCTTCTGCATACATTTTATCTTCTTCATAAGGTCTCAGAAAAGAAAGCGTTTTTTCCAGCGAAATAGCCGGATCAATCCATACCCTTTCAGTTTCTTCGTCAAGAATAACCGGCATCCTTTTTTTAAGATTATGAATTTTCTCCATCAGTGGATTGGCCCTGGTAGTGATTACTGAAAAAGTATCTTCGATTTCACCTGTTTCCCTGTTTGTCCATGAATCATAAATTCCTGCAAGAGCAAATGCTTCAGCATTCTTTACATTGATATAATAGGGTTGTTTTAACTTTCCTTCCGTATGCCACTCATAAAATCCGTTGGTCAATACCAGGCATTTCTTTGTTTTTATTAAATGTTTATATGAAGCCTTCTCTGCAATTGTTTCAGCCCTGGCATTAAACGTTTTCATCCTTATTTCAGCCGCTGATCTACTATTCTTCACCCAAAACGGGATTAATCCCCATGTGAAAAGTTTTATCTTTTCCGGTTCATCCGAACAAATAACCGGACATTCGGGAAGATTGAATGCAGAAGCTCTTTGTTGTTTTCTGTATGGAAGGTATTTATCAAGATTTGCTTTGAATCTTTTTTCCAGTTGCTCCCTGGTCAGGTTAATCTCGATAGTATAACACATGAATTTAAAAAACTTTGCCTGGTAAAAATAGTAAAGTAAATCTATACAATCCCGGGTATATTTTTTTTAGTCATTTTTTACCAGTACTAATTTTTGTTTGTCAGCTTTTTTTAAAGCACGACAAAAATCAATAAAATTATCATACTTATCTTTAGGGT
>JAFGQO010000224.1 GCA_016935615.1 Bacteroidales bacterium | reverse complement strand
TACATGCGCGCTGCGGACAATTGGCTTACCACACGCACTTACTCACGTAAGATGACATTAGCCAGGTAAAATGACAAAAAAGGAATTTTCTGAACCATACAGGACTATCTGATTATAACAATTGCTTTTGTTATTGATGAATATTTACTTAATGCATTGACTTCTAAATGCATCATACTATTTTTTGCATTGAAAGCCATTATCTGATTCATGAAAAAAGCCCACCCTGGTATTGCACCTTCCAGATTTCCTCAAAAGCCAATTGGTAAAAAAAAACTATTGGTCTTTAAGTTTGTTGCGATTCTTCTTCCTTTTATCTTTCTGCTTCTTTTGGAAGCCATATTAAGACTGACAGGTTATGGAAACAGTATGAAATTGTTTAAAGAATATGAACTTGACAACCATTACTGGATTCTAAACGATGCTGTTTCGTTGAAATTTTTCACCAACCCGGAAAACGCCACGATTGGATTTGATGAGATATTCAGAAAGGAAAAAAGTCCGGAGACCTTCAGAATATTTGTTCTTGGAGAGTCAACAGCCCAGGGATTTCCTTATACCTATAACGTATCGTTTCACCGGTGGCTTAAATACCGCATGATGCATACCTTCCCGGAGATAAACTTTGAGATCATCAATGTGGCTCTGACAGCAGTAAATTCCTATACGGTATTGGATTTTGCAAAAAAAATAACGGGATACGAACCAGATGCAGTATTAATATATGTTGGTCATAACGAATATTATGGAGCGCTTGGAGTTGGATCTACTTCGAAACTTGGCAATAATGTTCATCTCGTTCGCTTTCAAATGAAATCAAAACAACTGCGCCTGGTTCAGCTGATTTTTCATATTTTAAATAAATTAAATGATGAAGCCATAACAAAATCATCAATCGGGGATCCCGGACTAATGGAACGTATGGCTGCTGATTACAATATTACTTACGGCTCAAGACAATATGAAAGAGGCATAAAACAATTTGAAGCCAATATGAATGCAGTCTGCAGGTTTCTTTCCGGCAAAAAGATACCCGTATTCATCAGCAATCTGGTAAGCAATGAAAAAGACATGGAACCTTTTATCAGTGATACCGCAAATAGTGAACAATCTGCTGCATATCAGTATGCATTGGCTGAACAAGCTTATCAAAAGGGAGACTTCAAGCTTGCCAAAGAATTATACGTTAAGGCAAAGGATATGGATTTGCTTCGTTTTCGCGCTCCTGAAGAATTTAACAGGGTGATTGCTGATATCACAACCCGTTATTCCGGAATTTACCTGGCGGATACAAAGAGACTTTTTGAAGAACATTCCCCTCACGGAATTCTTGGCAGAGAAACCATACTTGAACATGTACACCCTAATTTATTTGGATACGCATTATTGTCCGAAAGCTTCTATCAGACTCTGAAACAACAAACAATCATTGCACTGCAGGGCAAACAGGAAATGTCATTTGAACAGCTGCTTGAACAAATGCCCCTGTCTGATCTGGATTCCCTTAAAGGTGTTTATACCATTCAAAGAATGATGAATAGCTGGCCCTTCAATATCAATAACAACCAGCCTGACGATAGTGGCAGTATCAATCTTGAACATTCCGTTGAGGGAATGCTGGCAGATAACATTGTAACTGGAACGATGCACTGGTACAATGCAATGGCTCTGCTGTCCAAGCATTATGAAGAAACAAACAACCTGAGGGAAGCTTTTAAACTGGCTGAATCAAGGGTGCTTGAGTTTCCCTATGAAGTCAACGCCTATCTGACATCTGCCAGAGAAGGTAATAAACTTGGCGAAAAGAAGAAAGCTGCATTGTACCTGATAAAGGCTTTTCAACTTGAACCTGACCCTGCCAAAGCTGAGGACATCTCAATATTACTGATGGACACTGACCAACCGGAAAAGGCACTTCCGTACTTCGACTATTTAATTGCACATGATTCAACGGTTGAAACACATATATCTTCACGTGCCGTCGTTCAGGAGATTATAAGATTGAAATCATCCCTGGATGCCGATTCAGACAATATCAGTCTCTTAAATCAAATAGCACATCAATACTGGCTGACTCAAAACACTGATGTTTCTTTGAAATATATCAACAAAGCACTGGAAGTGGATCCTTTGAATGAAAAAAGTCTGGAAATTCTGGAAAAAATCACGGGGATGCAACCCCAAAGCTTTGAACATTATCCCGATAACAAAGGATTCCAGGGAACCGATTCAGCAGTAAACTAAACGGAACCGGATGTGCAAGCTCAGTGAAGCCAATTCAACCCTCCGGCTTAAGCCGGGAATCTGCCTAAAAAAGATCTTCCAGATTAATAATAAATCCAGATTAAAAAAATATCGTTTACGAAAAATGCAGTGTAATATATTTTCAGAGAATATAATCGTGTAAATTCAAATTTTACTGCTTTTCTTAATCAGAAGATCGATATATGGATAGAAAAAACCCTTACTGATACCGGGATTAGTTTGCATCAATAATATTTGAAACTTCTTGTCAGAAGGGCCGGGCAGAACTGGACTTAAATAACTGATAATATTAAGTTTTTCAGCAGGGATTTGTAAGGCTATTTCCAGTTCATGATAACTAAATCCTCTTCCTCTCCTTAAAAATTTCAGAAATTCATCCTCAGTATTTTCAGAATATGATCTTTTAAAAGCTCTATCATTGTGGAATTTCAGGTAATCGAATGCAACATGATCAGGTAACCAGTGAAAAAAAGGCAAAGCTGATGTATGATCATCAAAATACCACAACCTGTTTGGTGTTTCAAGTATACCAAAATATGCATCATGAGCTAATAAACCATAATATTTTTTAAGGCAGTCTATTCTCTCAGAATATAACATATGCTCCAAAGAAGCAATAAATACGATTAAATCAAATTTGTGGTTTTTGATAGCATCATAAACCTCACAAGCATTACCTGAAATTATTGTTGAGGGAACATTGAAAATCTCACATACATCTTTGGCAACTTTTATGGATCTTTCATCAATATCAATACCTGTAACAGTTGCTCCCTGCTCTGCCAAGGTTACAAGAGAAGAACCCGTCCCACATCCAATTTCAAGGATATTGCATCCATTTAACTTTATTGTTTCATTTAACCAGGGTATATATTGAATCCGGCTTGTATTTAACCTGCCAATGATATCACTTACAAAATAATTGATTTCGGTTTCAACTGTGTTACCTGTTTTTTCTGCCCAAACCTGATTATAATGCTCACTTACTGATAATTTAATTTTCTTTCGTTGTGAAACATTGATTTCCTTCTGGTTTTTCACCAAAGAATGTGGAATTCTACTATCTTTTTTTCGTACTGCGATTTTTTTAGCATTTGAATGTGCCAACTGCAAATTCGTCAGATTCATGATATCGAATTCACAGTTAATTATCTCACAGATTGAATGGTATAGATGGATATTACAGCTGTGCCTACTCGGGTTCCATATATTGCAGCGGATGGACCCGTAAAGATCTCTATACGATCCACTTCAGTGACCTGCATGGTCTTTACAGATTCAGGACTTACTTCTACTTCATTCACAAGAAATAAAGCAGCGCCACCTCCGTAGAAACTGTTTGGTCCGTGAGCCCTGACATAACCATCATCACTGATCGTTAATCCGGGTACTCTTCCTCGTATTGCCGAAAAGACATTTTGCCCGGTCGGTAAATTCTTGCCCAGAAAAACGTAGTCAGCATTGTTGGGATTATCAATTCTTGCCTCTTCAGCACGCTGAGCTCGTAACTCTTCCCTCATTTCAGCCCTCTCAGCTTTTCTTACCTGTCTTTTCTCTCTTCTTAACTGTTTCTTTTCATCCCGGGTCAGCGGTTTCACAGGATCCTGCATCTCTTTCAAGTATTCCTTACAGGATATATCTAATGAAACTACAGATTGATTATAAGTTGAAAACAGAGTATTATTGATGCCCTTGTTTTGCGGGATAGATGGAATTACTTCGCAACTGAGACGACTGGCGGATACTAACAATAATACTATCATCAACTGTAAAACCCTGAATACAAATAAAACCAAATGTTTCATAATTAATTAAATAATGTTTGTGTCAAACAAAATTACTACAAAATCAATCAATGTGTAAAAAATATACTGAATTTATCCTGTCTTCCAACTATAACTTTTATGAATACTTCTTATTTTCCTGATCCTGAAGAGTAAGTCTCTGCTGATCATAATCTTCAGTTAACGTAGCAGGTTTACAAGTCGGATATTACGCACGGCACCTGTTGTCCTATATGTGGCGATACCCAAAGGCTTTGAAGGTTCTACTTCCCATCGAAGGGACAGGTTGTAATCACCGATTGTGAAATCGACTATTTTATCTATACCGTCCAACCAGGCTTCGATTTTTTCATCTGTCACCCTGAGGCGAATGGAATACCAGCGGTTGTTTGAAAAATGCCTGACAACTCCTGTAAAATTGTTGTAGGCATCATATCCGTTAATATTGCTCAGGCCGACAACCGAACCACCCCATCCGCCAACTACCAATGTGCAAAATGATGAATTGACAGGAAAGGTCAGTGCACAAAAGAAATCCTTACCTTCCTGGCGCATAGTTTCCAGAGTAATTTCATAATTGCTCACGGGATAGTCCCCTGTCCAGTTGATACCTGTCAGGTCAGAGCCTTCCTTAAGAATGATGCTTCCATTTTTCACGGATACTCTTCCCTTACCGTCAAAATCAGTTTTGATCCACCCATCAAGGGACCTGCCGTCAAATAGCAAAAGGGTGTCCTGACCGGATGTATATAGCAGAGGTAGCAAAAGTCCAAAAATCAATAAGAACAAAGATTTAACCATTTCATTTAAGTTTTAAGCATTGACATTATCCGATTAAAAATAACAATATTTTCGCACATGTACTATCGAAATGAATCATTATAAATGTGATATCCGGAAGTATCCTTTATTCCATAATACCGAAAAAACATTCTCTGCACAACAAATTGTGAATCAATCAATGGGCATTAACTTGTCATGATAATGCCGAACTCAGGTTGTTCAGTTGTTTTTGTCATGATGAAGGAATGTGCAAAAACCGGATCATAATTTATGAAATCTCGATTAGAATAAGTATATTAGTTCCATCAATGAATTTAATTATATACTAATCCAATAACTAACTAATTAAATTTTAATCATTATGATGTGGTATAATTTCATTAAAGGTTATGGCTTCCAGAATGTTTACAAAGGAGGCCAGATTACAGGCTTTCAGTTTAAAATCCATCTTCCTTACTACCGGGGACTTTGGGCATCGCAGGCTTTTCAACGTTTCGGAGTAAATGTAGATGGAGTTGACTACGCTATGGACAAGGTTTCCATAAAATTAGGAGACAGGGTATTTCCCTTTTCTCAGATAAACGGAGCCTATGATGTATTCTGGTATTACGGTGAACCGGCAACCATTATTGTTGATAAACCGGGTGGTTTGACTGCAGGCGTACATAAGGTTACTTGTGGGATTCACTATTCCAGGTCATACTCCACGGAACCCAAGGATGCGAGCAAAACAGAATTGTTCGTTCCACCGTCTGCTGAACAGGTAGCTGAAGGTTATGGTGGTTTTTCAGGTGAATGGTGGGAGGACACACAAGACATGGTTCTTGTAATTTGATGTATCAATCTGTATTTATTAAATTAAAACATAAAGAAATGAATCGAAAGAACTTTATATCAACCATTGC
>JAFGQO010000223.1 GCA_016935615.1 Bacteroidales bacterium | reverse complement strand
TTCATTTAAGTGTGTCATTATTTAAAATTCTATCTTCAAAAATAATCGTTAATCGGTTTAAGATGTCAGGCCAGTCATAAATACTGTTTTGCCATTTCTTAAGAAAGTTCATTGTTGCAAGGTATATCAACTTAAGTGCTGCTGTTCCAGAGGCAAATGCTCCTTTCGGTTTGTTGATTTTTCTAACCATTCTGTGATATCTCTCGACAGTATTGGTTGTATAAATCAATCTTCTTATCGGTTCCGGCTGAATTCAACTTCTCTCATTGATCAACTTATCAACCAACTCAAAACTCCAAACTTTCACTCTGTTTACGCCGGGGGTGTTCGCTTCGCTCATCGGGATAAACTTCTCCTCCCGGTTTGTTTTTATTAAAACGAAAAAGTCTGCTTTCACAGATTTTTCATCTCCACTTCGTGGAGCTGCCGGGGGTTCCCGATATTGCTTTGCTCATCGGGATAAACTTCTCCTCCCGGTTTGTTTTTATTAAAACGAAAAAGTCTGCTTTCACAGACTTTTCATCTCCACTTCGTGGAGCTGCCGGGGGTCGAACCCGGGTCCAAACAAGTAACTCATAAGCTTTCTACATGCTTATTCTGTTGTTGGTTTTCGAATTAAGTCCGGCAACAGACAGCCTAACTTAACCTTATCCCCTTAAATTTTGCCCGGCATTAAGGGAGTCTGCCAGACTATCCCTGTCTCACGTGTGCCTCTTGATCCAAAACCGCAGGGATGGGTTTTGGAGAGACAGCTCGTTCCGGTTACCTTGAACCGGAATAACGCCAAAAATCTACTATACTTCGATTAGGCAGCGAGCGCAAAGTTAGATTCGCCAACTAAATTTGTTGCACAATAGTTTAGCGGGTTAACGTGCGTTGCCCGGCATGCTTACTTAACAATTAACTTGCTGTCAAAGCCAAAATCAGCCCCGATAATTAGAGCTCCGCGAAGCTAATGAGCTCACGGGGATCCAGCTGCAAATTTACAAAATCTTTGTGGGAAAGATCGAAATACATTTCTAAATTCGATAGTTGAATCAAAATTCCAGCTTATGAAACTGGGCATCCTAAAGGAGACAAAAACACCTGTTGATAGAAGGGTATGTCTTATTCCTGAACAAATTGCCCGATTGATAAGCGGGTTTCCTGAACATGATTTTTTTGTTCAGTCAAGCAATGAACGTATTTTCTCTGATAATGAATATAGAGCCTGTGGTGTGTCTGTTACAGCCAACCTAAGTCATTGCGATGTTTTATTTGGGGTGAAAGAAATGGACCAGGAAAATCTTATTCCCGGGAAAACCTTTTTCTTTTTTTCTCATACTGCCAAAGAGCAACCTCAAAATCGAGCATTACTGAAAAGATCTTCTGAACTTGGTATCACACTTATTGATTATGAATACCTTAAAAAGAACTCGGCAAGAGTGATTGCATTTGGTTTTTGGGCTGGAGTTGTCGGAGCCTACAATGCATTGATTGCCTATGGAAAACTCACCGGGACCTATGAATTAAAACCTGCGCATCATTGTTATGATCTCCAGGAAGTCAAAGAGGAACTCAGGAAAGTTAATTTCCAGGATTCTCTTCGTATAGTTCTTACAGGTGAAGGTAGAGTTGCTTCGGGAGCAACAGGGATCCTCGAGGAAGCCGGAATACAAAGGATTACCCACGAAAGATTTTTGGAACAGGAAGATAAATATGTGTATTGTCAAATTGGACCTCAGCATTATACAAAACATAAATTTGGGGAAGCATTTGATTTTCAGCATTTTATTGATCATCCTGATGAATTTGAATCTGCTTTCTTTCCTTTCGCTGAAAAAGCAAATGTGTTTATTCCATGTCATTACTGGGATAATCGTTCCCCGGTATTTCTAACCCGCGAACAAATGAAAGATCTGCGGTTTAAAATAAGGCTTATTGCAGATATAAGTTGTGACCTTAATGGCCCTGTTCCTTCTACTCTGCGTGCCTCCACTATAGAATCTCCGTTTTACGGATACGATATACAGCGACATAAAGAGACAATGCCATTTTTATCAGACTGTATAACAGTGATGGCAGTCGATAACCTGCCTGGTGAGTTGCCCCGTGACTCTTCCTGTGATTTTGGAAAAAACCTGATGGAAAAAGTATTGCCTGAATTGCTATCCGGGGGAAAATCGAAAATGATCGAGAATGCCACGATATTAAAAAAAGGTAGGCTAACTGAGCCCTTTGGTTATCTTGACGAGTATTTAAACGGCTAATAGTTCATCAACTGTTTTTGCAGGATCATTTGATTTAAATACTGTTGTACCCGTAACCAGAATATTCACACCGCTATCAAACAATTGTCTGGCATTCTGCATAGTAATACCACCATCAACCTGAATGAGCGCATTGGAATTTGATTTTTCAATCATATTTTTTAATTCACCAACCTTTCGATAGGTGTTCTCAATAAATTTCTGGCCTCCAAATCCCGGATTCACACTCATAATAAGAACAAGATCCAGATCTTCTATTACATCTGTAAGTGTGGTAACAGGTGTATGAGGACTTAAAGAGACACCTGCTTTTACACCATTTTCTTTGATCTGTTGTATTCCCCGCTGAAGATGTGAGCAGGCTTCCTGGTGTATGGTAAGAATATCAAGTCCTATGCTGCAGAATTTATCGATGTATTTGGCAGGTTCCACGATCATAAGGTGCACATCCAATGGCTTTTCCGCTATCCTTGAAATGGCTTCTATAACAGGAACTCCAAAAGAAATATTAGGTACAAAAACACCATCCATTACATCGCAATGTATCCAGGTGGCATTGCTGTTGTTTATCTTCCGAATTTCCTTCTCAAGATCGTTGAAATCTGCTGCTAAAATCGATGGGGAGATGTATCGCTTCATTGATCATTCATAATAATTTCTATGCAAAAATAGGGTTATTCCTAAAACAGGAAAGGAAAAAATGAATACAATAAATAACAGAGGATGAATTATTAGCCGAGATAAGCCTTTAAATTCTTACAGCGGGTAGCATTTTTTAGCCTTTTGATGGCTTTTTCTTTAATCTGACGAACTCTTTCACGTGTAAGACTGAATTCCTCACCAATTTCTTCAAGTGTATGAGGGTGTTTGCCATTCAGGCCAAAGTATAAACGAATTATATTGGCTTCGCGATAGGTAAGCGTGGAAAGTGCCCGTTCTATTTCTTTTCTTAAGGAATCGTTCAGCAATCCTTTGTCGGGAGGAGGAGTGTCTTTGCTTAATATGACATCGTACATGTTGCCATCTTCTTCCTGCGTTATAGGGGCATCCATGGAGACATGCCTTCCGGAACTTTTCAAGGATTCCTTAACTTCTTCAGGCGCAATTTCCAGAACTTGTGCGATTTCCTGGACTGAAGGTTCCCGTTCAAATTTTTGTTCAAGGTCAGCAAATGTTCTGTTGATTTTATTGATGGATCCAATTTTGTTAAGAGGCAGCCTTACAATTCTGGCTTGTTCAGCAAGGGCCTGTAAAATAGATTGTCTGATCCACCATACAGCATAAGAAATAAATTTAAAACCACGGGTTTCATCAAATCTCTGGGCAGCTTTAATAAGACCAAGATTTCCTTCATTGATCAGGTCTGGAAGACTTAATCCCTGGTTCTGGTATTGTTTTGATACGGAAACAACAAATCGCAAATTTGCTTTGATTAATCTGTTAAGAGCCGATTGGTCTCCTTTTTTTATCAGTCTTGCAAGTTCGACTTCTTCTTCAGCATTGATCAACTCTTCCTTTCCGATTTCATGAAGGTATTTATCAAGGGAGGGGGTATCCCGGTTAGTAACCTGTTTGATGATCTTGAGTTGTCTCATGATGAGAAGGTTAGTTCGTATGGATTAATTCCGTACTTAATTTATGCAGGGATTTTTTCCATCAACAACTACCAAATCATACGAATACAAAGGTTTTTTTGTTACCCTGAATAAACTTCTAAATTAGTAAAATTTCCTGATCTTTTAATTCTTGAAAAATAATTTTCAATATTATTTTGGATATTATAAGTAAATCCTTATTATTGCAGAGATTTTCCTACTTAGAAAGTCCTAGTTCAAAACACTACTCCTTTTTGAAAATAGCTTTACCGTTAGTTAATAATTGAAATTTACAATATTAGTTCCTTTTATATCTATGTACGACATTCTTGAGTTAAACAAAAAGCTGGTCTCAGAATTAAAAGAGATCGCAAAAGAATTGAAGATTAAGAAAGTTGAAACCCTTCGAAAGCAGGATTTAATTTATAAAATTTTGGACCAGCAGGCGATATCCGCTACGGAAAACAAAAAAGAAAGCCTTGCTAAACAGTCTAAATCTGTGTATTCATCGCGAAACAATGATCGCAATAATTTTGTAAGAACCAACCAGGGCGAGAAAAAAATGCGTTCACGTCGCAAACGGGTTGAAAAGACAGCCGGCAAGTCAGATTCAGAAAGAATTAATGCTGCCGTGGCAGAAGTTGAGGCTAATCTGAAAAACGGGTATTCTGATGATAATAGCCATCACATCAAAGATAATAATGATTTACACGAGAGCAGGAAAGAAGAAGTTCCAAAAGCTGCCGATAACTCAAAAACCATTACGACTGAAAGTGATATAAAAATTAAGTTTGCAGATGAAAGAAGAGTAGAGAAAACCCTTGATTTTGATGGTGTGATAAGTAACTCAGGTGTTTTGGAGATAATGCCTGACGGGTATGGCTTTCTTCGTTCTGCCGACTATAACTACCTGAATTCCCCCGATGACATTTATGTATCCCAATCACAAATAAAACTTTTCGGATTAAAAACGGGCGATACCATTAAAGGTACAATCAGGCCCCCGAAAGAGGGAGAAAAGTATTTTCCCCTGATAAAAGTCGAAGAGATAAACGGACGTGATCCTGAGTATATACGAGACAGGGTACCTTTTGATTATCTTACACCTTTGTTTCCCAACGAGAAATTTACGCTTATCAGATCCGGTGAACCAGGGGGAATGTCTGTCAGGGTCATAGATATGTTTTCACCCATTGGTAAAGGTCAGCGCGGACTTATCGTAGCTCAGCCCAAAACTGGTAAAACAATTCTTTTACAGGATATAGCCAATGCAATTGCATCCAATCATCCGGAAGCTTACCTGATTATTCTGCTGATCGATGAGAGGCCGGAAGAAGTTACTGATATGGCAAGGAATGTAAGGGGAGAGGTCATTTCTTCAACATTTGATGAGCCGGCCGAACGCCATGTGCGGGTATCCAATATTGTTCTGGAGAAAGCAAAACGAATGGTGGAATGCGGACATGATGTAATTATCCTGCTTGATTCCATAACACGATTGGCAAGAGCTTATAATACCGTCGCACCTGCATCCGGAAAAGTATTGTCGGGTGGTGTTGATGCGAATGCCTTACATAAACCCAAGAGGTTTTTTGGTGCCGCCAGAAATATTGAGAACGGGGGATCTCTGACCATCATTGCAACAGCACTTACCGAAACAGGATCAAAAATGGATGATGTGATCTTTGAAGAGTTCAAGGGAACAGGTAATATGGAACTTCAGCTTGACCGAAAACTTTCAAATCGAAGAATTTATCCTTCTGTTGATATTACTGCTTCAAGTACAAGAAGAGAAGATCTTTTGTTGAATAAAAATATCCTGAACAAAATCTGGATACTCAGAAAATACCTCACAGATATGAATTCTGTCGAAGCCATGGAGTTTCTGCGAGATCGACTTGCAAAAACTGAAAGCAATGAAGAATTCCTGGTCTCAATGAATGGGGAATAAATGAATTCTGATGAATATACAAAGGGTGTCTCCTGTAATTGAGAACACCCTTTTTTAGTTGAATGTACAGCTTATTTGAAATCAAAATGAATAAGCTTTAAATACTCATCTTAGAGTATCGATAAATAACGATTTTATTAATTTTGTAAATTTATTTTCAGGAAGATTAGTTAAAGTATTAAAAATAAGCGAATTAGTATGGCTGATAAAAATTTTATTACATGCGATGGGAATTATGCAGCCTCTCACGTTGCGTATATGTTTAGTGAAGTTGCTGCTATTTATCCCATTACTCCTTCGTCTACCATGGCAGAATATATAGATGAGTGGTCAGCGAACGGATTGAAGAATATTTTCGGAGAAGTAGTTAAGGTGAGTGAAATGCAATCGGAAGGCGGGGCATCAGGTGCGCTTCATGGTTCTTTGCAATCGGGAGTTCTGACCTCAACATTTACCGCTTCTCAGGGGCTGCTGTTGATGATCCCCAACATGTATAAAATATCCGGTGAGCTTTTGCCGGCAGTATTTCACGTTTCGGCACGTACACTGGCTGCTCAGGCACTTTCTATCTTTGGTGATCATAGCGATGTAATGAGCACACGACATACCGGATTTGCCATGCTGGCTTCAGGGGGAATTCAAGAGATCATGGATATAGGACCTGTTGCCCACCTGACAGCAATAAAATCGAGAATACCTTTTTTACATTTCTTTGACGGTTTCCGTACTTCACATGAGATCCAGAAAGTTGAAGCTCCCACTACAGAACAGATGGCGAAACTTGTTGATTATAAAGCTCTTCAGGAATTCAGACTTAGAGCTTTAAATCCTGATCATCCTGTGACTCGCGGAACTGCGCAAAACCCGGATATCTTTTTTCAGGCAAGAGAAGCAGCCAATAAATTTTATCTTGCTGTTCCGGATCTGGTTGAAGAATATATGCAGAAAATATCCCAGATTACCGGACGGGAATACCATCCTTTTACTTATTACGGTGATCCTGAGGCTGAGAATATCATTGTGGCCATGGGATCTGTTACCACTACGATTAAGGAAACAATAGATTATCTGGCCAGACAAGGTAAAAAAGCGGGGATGATCACTGTGCATCTTTACAGGCCATTTTCGATCAAATACCTGATGAAAGTGATGCCCAGGAGTGTTAAACGTATTGCCGTTCTTGACAGGACCAAAGAACCCGGCGCGAACGGGGAACCGCTTCACCTCGATATGTGCGAAGCCTTCTACAGTAAGAAGAATGCTCCTTTAATCATTGGAGGAAGATATGGGTTAAGCTCAAAGGATACTACACCTGTTCAGATCATGACAGTATATGAAAATCTTGAACAGAAAGAACCGAAGAACAGGTTTACACTGGGTATTGTTGATGATGTTACTTTTACTTCATTGCCCATGAAGGAAGAAATAAGCCTGGATTATAAAGGTACATTCGAAGCCAAATTTTACGGATTGGGTTCAGATGGTACTGTTGGTGCAAATAAGAATTCAATAAAAATCATTGGGGATAGTACAGATAAATATGCTCAGGCTTATTTTGCATACGATTCAAAAAAATCGGGTGGAATTACCACTTCACATCTTCGTTTTGGCGATACTCCCATCCGTTCAACCTATCTTGTTAATACACCTGATTTTGTGGCATGTCATGTTCCTTCGTATCTCGATAAATATGATATGCTGAAAGGATTGAAAAAAGGAGGCACATTTCTTTTAAACAGTATCTGGAACGAAGAGGAAACAAAAAAACGTCTTCCTGATTCGATGAAAAAATATATGGCGGAAAAGAATATCAATTTCTACATAATCAACGCCACAAAGATTGCAGCAGAAATCGGACTTGGCAATCGTACCAATACCATCATGCAATCGGCTTTTTTCAAGATCGCCAGTGTTATTCCCTATAATGAAGCTGTTGATGAAATGAAAAATGCTATTAAGAAAACCTTTGGGAAGAAAGGTGAAGAAATTGTGCGAATGAATCATCTTGCCGTTGACCGGGGAGGCGATGTGCAAAAAATTGAGATACCTGCCGAATGGGCAAAAATTGAATGCAAAAGAAAAGTGGAAGAAGCAGGTGATTTACCTGATTTTGTCAGGAATGTAGCGATTCCGATCAATTCGCTCAAGGGAGATGATCTTCCTGTCAGTGTGTTTGTTGACAGGGAAGATGGCACATTTCCGGCAGGAACAACTGTCTATGAAAAACGGGGAGTAGCTGTTAATGTGCCTGAATGGATAGCTGAACATTGTATTCAGTGTAACCAGTGTGCATTTGTATGTCCGCATGCTTGCATAAGGCCATTCCTGATGGATGAGTCTGAAGCTGCAAAAGCACCAAAAGGTGCAGGGTTATTAGAAGCCAGGGGTAAAGGACTGGAAGGATTAAAATACCGTATTCAGGTGAGCCCCTTGGATTGCACGGGCTGTGGCGTTTGTGTGGAAACCTGTCCTTCCAAAGAGAAATCCCTTGTATTGAAAGCATTAGATACTCAAAGGAAAGAGATTGAGAATTGGGATTATTTGATTGATCATGTCAGTTATAAAACCGATCGGATTGACATTACTCAAAATATTAAAAACAGTCAGTTTGCACAACCGTTGTTTGAGTTTTCCGGGGCGTGTGCAGGTTGCGGTGAAACTCCCTATGTAAAGCTTATCACTCAACTTTATGGTGACCGTATGCTCGTTGCCAATGCTACGGGTTGTTCTTCTATCTGGGGTGGTTCGGCACCATCAACACCATATTGTACAAATGCAGAAGGTAAGGGTCCTGCATGGGCGAACTCTCTATTTGAAGACAATGCGGAATATGGATATGGATTCACATTGGGAATTAATAAAATGCGTGATCGCATTGAACTGAAAATGAAAAAAGCCCTCGGAGAAAGTAATGTTGGTGCAGCTGCCAGGGAGGCTTTTGTAGCATGGATTGAGGGGAAAAATGACAGTGAAATGTCTAAAGCAGCTTCGGCTATGGTTGTGGCAACCCTAAAAAAAGAAAAGGATCCTGTGGCAAAGGAGATACTTGATCTTGAGCAGTACCTGATCAAAAAATCGGTATGGGTTTTCGGTGGAGACGGCTGGGCTTATGATATCGGGTATGGAGGTTTGGATCATGTGATTGCATCAGGCGATGACATCAATATATTTGTTATGGATACCGAAGTATATTCCAATACAGGAGGCCAGGCTTCGAAATCCACTCCCGTAGGTGCAGTTGCTAAATTTGCAGCATCCGGGAAAAAAGTAAGAAAAAAAGATCTGGGTGCCATGGCAATGACATATGGATATGTTTACGTAGCACAGGTAGCAATGGGTGCCAACATGAATCAGTATCTGAAGGCACTCAGAGAAGCTGAAACGTATCCCGGACCATCGTTGATAATTGCTTACGCACCTTGTATTAACCATGGATTAAGAGCAGGGATGGGAAAATCCCAGGATGAAGAAAAACGCGCTGTTGAAGCAGGATACTGGCATTTATTCAGATACAATCCCACGCTTGAAAAGCAAGGACAAAATCCATTTCAGCTTGATTCAAAGGAACCTGCCTGGGAAAGTTTCCAGGAATTTTTAAATGGTGAGGTCAGATATACATCATTGAAAAAAGCTTTTCCTAAAGAAGCTGCCGAACTTTTCGTTGCAGCCGAAGAAAATGCAAAATGGCGGTATGAAAGCTACAAACGGATGGCTGCCATGGTTTTTGGGAAAGATTAAACAGATAATATAAAATATTGCAGGGCTGTTCAAAACATCTGAATTTTTATGCAGATCGATTTGACAGCCCTGATTTTTTGTTTTAATAAAATCTTATTGCTATTATCGTTTTTCAAATCCTTCAGGGAAATGGGCAGAATATTATCCATCGATTATGGTCGAAAAAGAGTAGGAATTGCTGTAACTGATCCCGGTCAGATAATTGCTAATGGATTAGAAACCGTTAAAGCCCATGAAACGATAGCATTCCTTAAAAATTATTTTGAAGCTGAAGATGTTGATCTGGTTGTTATCGGTTATCCGAAGCAAATGAACAATATGGCTTCAGAATCTGTTCGGTATGTGAATGCATTTATTGCTAATTTTAAAAAGGAATTTCCGTGCAAAAATTATTACCTGATGGACGAACGCTTCACTTCAAAAATGGCTTTTCAGGCAATGATTGACGGAGGATTAAAAAAGAAGAAAAGACAGGATAAAGCATTGATAGACAAAGTTAGTGCAACAATATTGCTGCAGTCTTATCTGGAAATGAAGAAAAAGATGTAAATTTTATATATTATGATATATCCGATAGTTGTATACGGGTCACCTCTGTTACGTAAGATCTCGCAGGAAATCAGCAAAGATTACCCCGAACTCAAACAGATTGTTTACAACATGTTTGAAACAATGTATGTTACGGATGGAGTTGGTCTTGCTGCACCTCAGATTGGAAAATCCATTCGTATTTTTGTCATTGACACCACAGCCCTTTCCGAAGATGATCCTGATCTGGAAGGGTTTAGAAAAGTATTTATAAATCCGAAAATCATAGAAGAAAAAGGCGAAATATTCACTTATACGGAAGGTTGTCTGAGTTTGCCCGATATTCGTGAAGATGTGGATCGTCCGGAGAAAATCAGGGTACAGTATTACGATGAGGAATTTAATTTCTTCGATGAAAATTACCATGGGATTAAGGCAAGAGTCATACAGCACGAATACGATCACCTTGAAGGTATATTGTTTATTGACAGAATAGCCCCTTTAAAGAGAAAAATGCTCAAGGGGAAACTGAATGATATCGCCAAAGGGAAAGCCAGTGTTGCCTATAAAACGAAACTTGTGAAATAGTGATGAAGTTATCAGCTTGGAGTTTAGAGTTTGAAGTCAGGAGTTGATGAGTTGATGAGGTGATGAGGTGAGATGTTGAGAAGATGAGAAGGTGGGAGTTGTTGAACTGTGTATTCGTGTAACTGTGTAATTGTTTAGTTGAGAAGATGGAAGGTTTTTTTGGTTGTTGGATTCTTGGATTACTGGTTTCCTATTGCTTTCTTTTTTGATCAAACAACCGAACCTCCGAATAGCGGTGAGTTCATGAACACTTTAAAAATAAAACCAAAGGTGAATAAACAAGAAAGTTGTTCCGTTGGGAAACGGAACGAAACCATGGTTTGTGTGTAGCATGGGTCAAAACTTGAAACCAGCGATCTGAGACTGGAAACTTGCGACTTTCTTATATGATTCAGAGGCTGATTGATCCGGATTTGAGAAACCTCACTTTAAAGATCTCGATCTCTAATACCCGTATGGCTAATGGTCACCTTACAGGGTATTTCACGAGTATTTCTTCTGATTTTAGCAGGAGATCAATATATTGTGCTCTCTTATAGACGAAAGGATCATTGATTTTTTTATTGGAAAGTTTTCCACGGAAATCATTCAGTGTTTTGTATCCCTTACTATCCATCCAGTCGTTCAGATCTTTAACAATTGTGCCGATATAATCGATCTTATTCTTGTAAATAGTACTTACAATCTGCACACAATCGGCTCCGGCGAGTATCATTTTGGCGACATCTTTTCCGGTAAAAATACCCGTGTTGCTGCAGATACTTCCTTTCACATTGTCGTAAAGCAAACCTGCGAATCGCAGAGGCAACCTGTTATCTTCCGGGGCGCTTAGATTAAAAGGTGTATAATGTTCTTCCTTATCCATATCAATTTCAGGCTGAAAGAGGCGGTTAAACAATACAAATCCATCTGCTCCTGCAGCATCAAGCTTATTCACCAGGTTAAGCGGATTTGCATAAAAAGGACTAAGTTTAATGCTCACAGGGATTTTCACAGCGCTTTTTACTGATTTCAGAATTTCTACCTGTTCATTGATCAGGGTATGTCCGTCAAGATCAACATCGCGGGGAACATAATAGTAATTCAATTCCAGGGCATCAACTCCCATGTCTTCAATTTGCTTTGCATAGTCGATCCATGATTCTTTAATAATGGCATTCAGGCTGGCAATAAGAGGGATATTAATGATTTTTTTTACGCGGGCAATATTGAACAGATGCTCTTCAGGGCCGGCATGTTCAATGTTCGGGAAAAGGTTTATCATTTCTGCGTTTCGCTCACTGTATTCATGCAGTTTATCATCCAACTGGGCGCTTTCGAGCTGTATTTGTTCTTCAAACAAAGATTTATAAACTATAGCACCGGCACCAGCCTGTTCGACTTTTTTTATGTTCTCCAAGCTATTTACAAGATTGCTGGCTCCAACAATAATCGGGTTTTTTAATTCAATACCCAAATAACTGGTTTTCAAATTTGCCATTTTCTGTTCTTTTAATTTAATTTGACTTACAATGAATCCGGTATCATGTACTATTTGTATTACGAAGGTAAGAGAATAGCTTAAAAGAAAAAGCATCTTTTATTGTTTTTTGCAAGGGAAAATTACGTATTGATTTTCTCAATAATACGATATTCGGATATAGTTCGGAATATTTTTTAAAAGAGCGTTACAGGGCATGAATTCGCACATTGAGTTTAAACAAATACCATTCGTACGAATCCTTATTCCATACATTCTTGGAATTCTTGCTGCTTCAATTTTTTACCCTGATTTTTTTTATTTGTTATTGATTGGTATTGTCTTTATTGTTACAATTCTTTTCATCGGATTTTTCACTCTTAATCGGGAATATCAAAGGATAGGGAAAGTCACCATTTTGTATGGAGGGTTTTTTCTTTGTGGGTTATTTTCTTTTTCACTCGCAAATTCAATGCATAAGTTTCCTGATCATACTATTTTTATTGATGGCATTGTGAAAAACTCACCGGAAGTAACAAGCCGTTATATGCAGGTTGACTGTCGTATTCAAAACTACAGTTTTCAGGATAAAAAGGTATCAGTAAATGAAAACATACGAGTATTCATATTCAGGGATCCTGCGATGAAAATTCCTGAAATTGGGGATTCTGTCTGCCTGATATCAAAATTATACAGGTTAAAAAACAGGGGAAATCCAAAAGAATTTGATTATAAAAACTATATGCGCAATGAAAAAATATTTTATGTATGTTATGTATCCGTCAATAAGATAAGGTTTGGCGCAAACACCGGCAAATACAAATTGAGAAGATTTGCTTCATCCATACAAAAAAGGAGTATTAAAAGGTTTACCGATTATGGAATAAAGGATGAGGAACTTGCAGTTATTTCAGCTCTTGTCGCCGGCAACAGGGAATTTCTTGACGAAGAGATAAAAAATAAATTTGCCATTGCAGGTGTGATGCATGTGTTGGCTGTTTCAGGTTTGCATGTTGGTATATTGTACATGTTTTTGAGTTTGATTCTATGTAGAAGAAATCAGACTTTGTTTATCAGAGTGCTCAGATTGATCCTTATTCTTTTTACGATCTGGTTTTTTGCATTGATCACAGGACTATCTTGTTCGGTTGTAAGGGCATCACTAATGTTTACGCTGTTTTTATTAGGGAGAAATTTAAACAGGCAAACAAATGTGTATAATCTTCTGGCAGCTTCTGCTATGATTGCACTGGTGATTCATCCGATGGATCTGTTCAAAGTTGGTTTTCAATTTTCTTATCTTGCTGTTCTGGGGATTGTCTTTCTTCAACCAAGGTTGTTTGAAATGATAAATTTTACGTATAAAATCCCGGATCGTATCTGGCAATTGATTACAGTTAGTATTGCAGCACAGGTTTCGGTATTTCCATTGAGTTTATATTATTTTCATCAGTTTCCGGTATATTTTTGGCTGGCAAATATTTTTGTTATCCCTCTGGTTTGGATGATAATGATCACTGCCATGATATTTTTTTTATTCCTGGCAATTGATCCTATGGCAGAAACCATTTCCCTTGGATTAGATAAGTTATTGAAAATACTAAATGCATTTATCGAATGTATAGAGAAACTGCCACTTGCTGTAATTCCTGATATCAGGTTTGAGTCAATTCATCTTATTATGACATATGTTTTTATTGTGGCAATACTAATTGCAATTGTGAAATACAGGAAAGTTTACGTTGCATATATTGCAGGAATTTGGTTCGCATGGATTATTTTACAGGACATAGTGACATACAAGTACTTTGATCAGAAAAAGGAAATTCTGGTATACAATTATGGGAAAAATACTGTCCTAAGTTGTATTAACGGGCACAATCATGTACTGTTCCTTAATGAAATCGAACATGAATATACAGAGAAAATAATGCATTGGAACCGTAATTTTCAGGTCAGCAGACAAGTTTTAAAAACGACAGAAAATATTGATCCGGACAATGTTCCTTTATACTCCGGTTTGACCGGCGAGCATCTGGAAATATCGCATACAAATTCAGGAATAAATATTCGGTTCTTTAAAAAAAGGATTACCTTAATTAAGGATAACGGGAAAGGGGTAACAGACAGATCAATTGTAATCAATGACAGTGATTGGTTAGTTCTGGGAGGAAATTCAGTCTGTCCGGAGCAACTTGAATTTGCTTCTCATCTGCCACAGAAAATCATTATTGGTAATAAAATTTCTCATAATTTATGTTTTGCATGGAATAAATTTGCCAGTGAGAAAGGCATAGAATTCATCGATGTTACTGTTGATGGTGCATTTCATGAAATATGGGAGTAATTGCTTATGGGGCTGGATTTGTGTTTCAGAATTCTATTTCAAAACATTTTAGGATTTACTGTCAGAGGCACAAATTTTTAATCTTTATTTTGCAGAGAAAAATAAAAATCTTTTAGTTTATTATTTTAAGATTAGTTTACTTTGCTGGGGTCATTAAGAGATAAGATCGATGAAAATCATTGTTGCCGGAGCAGGAGCGGTAGGATCTCATTTGGCTAAGATGCTTAGCCAGGAAAATCATGATATTGTTTTAATAGATCCTGATGAGAACAAACTCCGCCAGGTTGGAGGGAGTCTTGATGTTATGACTCGTGCGGGTTCTGCCACATCAATATCTGATCTTTTAGACTGCGGTGTCAAAAAGGCTGATCTGTTTATTTCCGTAGCACGGAATGAAGAGACCAATATCACGGCATCCATTTTGAGTAAGCGCCTTGGTGCAAAAAAAACGATTGCCCGTATTGATAACCAGGAATATTTGTATGTCAAGCACAGGGAGCATTTTATTACCATGGGTATTGATTACATGATATACCCCGAAAAAATTGCCTCTCATGAAATCGTAGGATTGTTACATCAAACCGGCAGCACCGATATTGTTGACTTTTCAGGAGGAAAATTATCTTTGTTTGTTGTAAAAATTGATGAAGATTCAAAAATCTCAGACAAGAGTCTGAATGAAATCAGCAAAAGTGCGGAGCAACAGGAATTTCGTGCCGTTGCGATCTCACGTGATGGAGAAACAATTATACCAAATGGCGATTTTGTTTTGCATATAGGCGATTTCATTTATGTAATTGCCACACAGGATGGAATTGAAAATCTGTTTGAATCCTCCGGTAAGAAAAAATATGAAGTCCGTAACCTTATGATTCTCGGAGGAAGCAGAATTGGAATGCTTACGGCAAAAGATATCGGTCCCCAACACAACATTAAGCTTATTGAGAAAGACAGGGAAAAAAGTTACAAGCTTTCCAATATGTTGAACAATACGCTTGTTATAAATGGTGATGGAAGGGATGTTAATATGCTGATAGACGAAGGATTGGAGAAAATGGATGCATTTATTGCCGTAACCGGTGACTCTGAAACAAACATACTATCCTGTTTACTTGCGAGAAGATTGGGTGTTAAAAAAACGATCTGTGAAGTAGAAATTCTGGACTATATTTCTTTGGCTGAAAATATGGGGATTGATACCATAATCAACAAAAAATTAATTGCTGCCAGTCGTATATTCCGGTTTACTTCGGCTGAATCTGTTGCTTCGGTTAAATGTCTTACAGGAACGGATGCTGAGGTAATGGAATTTGATGTAAAACCGGATACTAAAATTACACAGGCTTCGCTCAACCAGTTAAATTTCCCCAAAAATTCGCTGGTTGGCGGTGTTATTAGAGGAGAATTAAGTTTTATTGCCAATGGGTATACACTAATTCAACCCGGTGATAAAGTTGTTGTATTTACTTTACCATCTGCAATTTCTAAAGTGAATAAATTTTTCAATTAACCGCTATGATCAATGTTCGGGTAGTAGCCTTTATTCTGGGAGTATTGTTGATTTTGGAAGGAGCATTTATGTTTTTAGCGGCACCAGTGTCAATAGTGCATGGGGACAACGATGCATTGTATATTTTACTGTCTTCTTTGGCAACGGCTTTGGCAGGATTTTTACTTTGGATCTCATTCAGGAATTGCAATAAAAATATCGGTAAAAGAGAAGGTTATCTGATTGTCAGTTTGGGGTGGGTATTATTTTCTTTTTTCGGATCAATACCCTTTCTGATTACAGGCGCCATTCCTTCCTATACAGATGCATTCTTTGAGACAATTTCAGGATTTACAACAACAGGAGCATCTGTTCTGAATGATATTGAATCTCTTTCTCACGGATTGTTGTTTTGGCGCAGTATGACACAATGGTTGGGTGGAATGGGTATTATTGTTCTTTCTCTGGTAATACTTCCAATTTTAGGTATTGGAGGTATGCAGCTTTTTATAGCAGAAGTACCCGGTCCGACACCCGATAAATTGCATCCTCGCATCAAGGAAACAGCAAAACGTTTGTGGGGAGTTTATTTTATCATTACATCCCTTGAGGTAATCCTTCTTCTTTTTGGCAAAGACATGACACTTTTTGATGCTGTTTGTCATTCATTTACCACTCTTGCAACGGGAGGATATTCCACAAAACAGATGAGTATAGCATTTTACTCTTCACCATATGTCCATTATGTTATTGCATTTTTCATGATGATTGCAGGAACAAACTTTGCACTAACCTACTTCATCATGCATTTTAAGTTTAAAAACCTATGGAGAAATGAAGAGTTCCGGGCTTTTCTTTCTTTCATCGGAATATTCACACTTGGAATAACCATTATATTGATATTTACTGTACCGGAACAAAGTATTGAAAAATCATTCAGAAATTCCCTTTTTCAGGTTGTATCCATTATTACAACTACCGGGTATACAACAGCAGACTATCTTTCCTGGATGCCCTCAGCGATTATTCTCCTGCTGATTCTCATGTTCTTCGGGGGATCTGCAGGATCAACAGGCGGAAGTATAAAAATAGTCCGGATAGTTTTGCTGTTAAAAAATGGATTGATTGAGCTAAAACGTTTAATACACCCCAATGCGATTGTTCCTGTAAGATTGAATAGGGAGGCGGTTAAGCCTGAAATTATTACGAATGTTCTTGCCTTTATTTCGGGCTATCTTTTAATTACCGTTATTGGAGTTATTGTGGTTTCATTTATGGGGTATGATCTTGAAACATCAATGGGATCTGTTGCAGCTACTCTCGGAAATATTGGACCGGGAATAGGTGATGTGGGGCCTGCATTTAACTATTCACATTTTAACGATATTACCAAATGGTTTTTATCCTTTTTGATGCTGGTGGGCAGACTGGAACTTTTTACGGTTCTAGTATTGTTTACGCCTACCTTCTGGAAAAAGTAGAACTCACTCTTCAAAAATCCCCAATCCTTCTCTTACTATCACAGGAGTTTCCAATGTACAGTCAATAACGGTTGAAGGAACAATATTGCCATATCCTCCATCAATTACAAGATCAACTTCGTGGCCCATATTTTCATGGATTAACTCAGGATCTGTTGTATAGTCAATCAACCTGTCAACATCATGAATGGAGGTAGTAAGTATGGGATTGCCCAGTTCTTTCACAATTTGTAAAGGAATATTATGGTTTGGGATGCGAATGCCAATGGTCTTTTTCTTGTTCTTAAATATTTTAGGGACGTTATTGTTTGCAGGAAGAATAAATGTAAAAGGCCCAGGCAGATATTTTTTCATTATTTTATAAGTCTGATTATTAATATGCCTTGTATAAACTGACAAATGGCTTAAGTCATGACATATAAATGAGAAATGTGTTTTTTCAAGTCGTACTCCTTTGATCCTGGCAATACGCTCAACAGCTTTCGATTTGGAAATATCACAACCCAGTCCGTATACGGTATCTGTCGGATAAATAATAACGCCTCCCTTTTTTAAGATCTCAACTGCCTGAAATATTTGTCGTTCACCAGGATTCTCGGGATGGATATGTAAAAGCATTCATTCGGAATTAATAAAATGTATATTGAAATTTGGACATTAATTTATACCTGGTGTTTGGATAATAGGTTTGTTCAGTAAGACAAATCCCTCTGGAATCATATGTATAATTTTTCACATTGAATTCATCATCAGGATTGCGTCTCCATTTGTATGTAACAAGATTACCGGAAGGGTCGAAAATATATTCTTTTTTAAGGTATTTTTTCTTTGCCAGCGTCTCTTCATATACTTGTGTCAGATTACCTTTTGTATCAAAATTGTTTGTTATTCTGTAATAGAAATTACCACTTCTTGTCTTTTCCTCAAGAATTAGTTGTGATAAATTATTGTATTTGAAAATCTTCTTCTCCAATTCCCTGTCATCAACACTCAGAACAGTTTCTTCAATGATATTTCCTTTGCTGTTATAAACCAGCTTCAGTTTAGAAGACAGTGAAGTACCTTTGGTATAGATATTCACTATGGCATTATCACCCAAATGTTTATATACAAGTTTTTCTTCTATGTTGTTATTAATAAACCTCACTATTTCCAATGGCTTGCCAGAGTTGGTATAAGAATATATTGTTCTGAAATTTTCTTCTCCACTAAACCCTGCCTCCAGAATGGTTTGTTTGTTCTCATTGTATTTTGAAGCTTTTTTGTATTTGCTGTTACTGCTCTCCCGTTCATAAAGTATTCTGTTTCCATCATCATCATATTCATATTTCTCCCAGCTTGTTACTTCACCCTTCGAGTTCAAATATTCTTTCTCAAGAATATCTCCTTTTCTTGAATACGTTGTGATACTTACTTTTTGTCCTGCTTTCGAAGGTTTCCCGCTGATATATTTATGATCAAACTGATGTTTTGTATTAATACTGTTTCTGAATACAATTTGCTTTTCCATTTCTTCCAGGGTCTGACCATATAATTCTGAAGAAAGGATAAAAAGCAATATGATAATATGGAGCCTGTTAAGTTTCATTTGGTCAGTACAATTGTTTATTGATAATTATTAATTGTTTTTTAATAGTTTGCGAATCTAATATAACAATTTTTCTATTTCCATTGCTTATCATATGATCTTCATGATGATTATTTTCAGGGGTTTTCTGAATTTTCATCCTTTATATTCCAGTATTCATCTTTTTCATCCATAAAATTAGTCACCTCTTCAGGATATTCATCTTTCCATCTTCCAAAATTTGGTGAAGGGCCATATTTTTTGTAATAAAACGCAAGAATTATACCAGCTAACATTCCTGTAAGATGTCCTTCCCATGAAACCCCCTCAACGATGGGGAAAATACCCCAGACCATACTTCCATAGAGAAAGGCTACCAACATTGATATTGCCAGGAGGTGTGTGTTTTTCCTGATGATTCCACTAACAAAAAGAAATGCACCCAAACCATAGATCATTCCGCTTGCACCAATATGATAAGCACCTCTGCCGAAGAACCACAGCCAGAAATTGTGAATAAAAAAAAGCAGGAAGAAGACTTTAAAAGAGATCTCTCTGTAAAAATAAAAAAGTGTCAGTGTTAAAATAAATACAGGGATACTGTTATTTATCAAATGCTCCCAACTACCATGGATAAAAGGAGCGAATACTATTCCTTTTAATCCGCGAATATCCAGAGGATACAATCCATAAGACTGGAAGCTGCTCTCTGTCAGGATCTCAATTCCTTTTACTATCCATAAAACTGCAACAAAAAGAAGCGGGAACCAGAGAGAATGAAAAAACTTTATTTTTTCAAATTTATGACTATCCAATAGAGTAAACTTTATCCAAAAATAGTGTCATTTTACCATATACCAAATCTATGCATTCTATGTAATTATTGACATTACTGTTAAAATAAAAAAAACCCCCGGGGGATAGCGGGGGTTGTATAGTGTTATGTCTCTGATCTTATTTGCCCGGACGCAATTTTCGAACCTGTGCTCCTGTAGCCCATATTTCTGACTCACGCAGTTCTTTAAGCTCTTTTCCAAGCTGTTCTTTGTAATCTGCAGCCCCCGTTGATGAAAGTACTCTGGAACATTCTTCACCGGATTTCACTTTGCTATATAGTTCATTGAATACTGGCAATGTTGCTTCTTTAAACTTCGGTCTCCAGTCAAGAGCTCCTCTTTGTGCGGTTGCCGAGCAGTTTGCATACATCCAATCCATACCGTTTTCATCGACGAGCCGGATCAGACTTTGCGTTAATTCCTCAACGGTTTCATTAAAAGCTTCACTGGGGCTATGGCCATTTTTTCTTAAAACCTGGTATTGCGCATCCATTATGCCGGCAAGAGCACCCATCAAAACTCCTCTTTCACCGGTCAGATCTGAATAGACTTCATTTTCAAATGTTGTCGGGAATAAATATCCTGATCCTATTGCAATACCAAGAGCTAGTGTTCTTTGTTCTGCTTTTCCCGTATAATCCTGAAAAACCGCATAACTTGAATTGATACCGGTACCGGCCAGGAAGTTACGACGTACGCTTGTTCCCGATCCTTTTGGCGCACACAGAATAACGTCAATATTTGAAGGAGGAATTACTCCGGTTTGTTTTTTATATGTGATGGAGAATCCATGAGAGAAATACAAGGCGTCTCCTTCATTCAGACACTCTTTTAATGCTGGCCATACTGCGCGTTGTGCGGCATCAGAAACAAGATATTGAATGATTGTACCTTTTTTTGCAGCCTCTTCTATGGGAAAAAGTGTTTTACCGGGGACCCATCCGTCAGCGATTGCTCTGTCCCAATCTGATTTGAAGTCAGGTGATTGACCAATGATTACATCAATGCCGTTGTCTTTCATATTTAAGGCTTGTGCAGGTCCCTGAACACCATATCCGACAATTGTTATTGTTTCGTTTTTAAGTATTTCCTGAGCCTTTGAAAGAGGGAATTCATTCCGGGTAATTACCGTTTCTTCAACTCCCCCAAAATTAATTTTAGCCATAATTTTTAATGTTTATTTATTTGATTTTTTATGAATTGTTTTCTTCTGCTTCAATTTCCTGAAGATATTTTGTCAGCAATTCTTCATTGAGTTTTGTTACAGCTACTCTTCCTGAACGAGTAAACTGCTTTACTCCATACTGGGAAAGCTGGTCAAATAGTTCCTGTGTTTCAATTTTGTGTCCCGTTTTTTCAATGACAGTATATTCAGGCATTACTTCCAGTATCCGTGCATTATGCTTTCTTATGATTTGTTCCAGCTTGGTGCTTTGCAGCAATGCTTCTGTCGGAACTTTGTACAGGGCAATTTCCTGATGCACGATGTCACTGTCAGGATGATAAAATGCTTTCAACACTTCAACCTGTTTTTCAATTTGCCTTACAACCTTTTCCACTTTTTCTTTTGTCTCATTCACAACTATTGTGAATTTATGAATGCCCTGAATAGCAGATTGAGAAACTGTAAGTGCTTCAATATTTACCTGTCGCCTTGTAAATATAATAGTAATTCGGTTTAATAAACCAATATGGTGTTCTGAAAAAGCTGTTATTGTATATGTATTTTTCATAATGTACTATTTTAATAATTAACTCTGAGGTTCCAAAATAACATCTGATACAGAAGCACCTACCGGTACCATTGGGAAAACATTATTTTCTTTTTCGATAGACACCTCAAGCAAAAAAGCTCCCTTGTAATTCAGCATTTCATCTATTCCTGCATCAAGTTCAGGGCGCGATAGTATTTTTTTACCAGGTATGCCAAATCCTTTTGCAACCTGAATGAAATCAGGATTCATCAGATAGGTTTCCGCATAGCGTTTGTTAAAAAACATCTCCTGCCACTGGCGTACCATTCCGAGGTATTTATTATTTAACAACACAATCTTGACTGCTGCCCGGGTCTGATTGATAGTACAAAGTTCCTGGATAGTCATCTGTATACCTCCGTCTCCGACAAATAGTATAACTTCTCTGTCAGGGGCTCCGATTTTTGCCCCGTGTGCGGCCGGCAGCCCAAAGCCCATTGTACCAAGTCCTCCCGATGTGACAAAACTTCTGCTATTTCTGAACTTTGCATAGCGTGATGCAAACATTTGATGTTGTCCAACGTCTGTAACAATTATTGCTTCACCTTTTGTTCTTTCATTTATTTTGTAAATTACCTCACTCATAACAAGTCCTTCTTTCCGGGGAAAGAAATCGTTTTTTATGACTTTTTCATATTCCACTTTGTACAGTTTTTTAAATTCCCCGATCCATGCGGAATGATCCTTTTTTTCAACCAATTCTGTTAAAAGTGGCAAGCTGTCCTTTACATCCCCGAGTACAGCAATATCTGTTTTTACGTTTTTATCAATTTCTGAATGATCAATTTCCAGATGTATGATCTTTGCCTGTTTGGCAAATGAATTTAAATTGCCCGTAACCCGGTCATCGAAGCGCATGCCAATAGCAATAAGAACATCACATTTATTGTTCATAATGTTTGGTGCATAGTTACCATGCATTCCCAACATTCCCATATTTAAGGGGTGATCCGAATCCAATGCCGAGACACCCAATATGGTCCAGGCAGCAGGTATTCCGGATTTTTCCAGGAAAGTTTTGAATTCGTTTTCTGCATTTCCCAATATGATCCCCTGTCCGAATAATATGTATGGTTTTTTTGCCTTATTGATGAGTTCCGCTGCCTGCGCAATGTTTGACGGATCAATTTTAGGCTTTGGAACATAACTTCTCAATCCCGTACACTTCTTATAGCTGAAATCCAATTCACCAAACTGGGCATCTTTTGAAATGTCAAGCAATACTGGTCCCGGTCTGCCGGTACTTGCAATATAAAATGCACGGGCTATTGCCCATGGGATTTCTTCGGATTTTGTCACCAGGTAATTCCATTTTGTAACAGGCATTGAAATACCAACAACATCTGTTTCCTGAAATGCATCAGTGCCCAATAGCGGCGAAATGACCTGTCCTGTGATACAGACAAGCGGAGTCGAATCGATCATTGCATCTGCGATACCTGTAATTAAATTTGTTGCACCGGGTCCTGATGTTGCCAGACAGACTCCAACCCTTCCTGTCACTCGGGCATAGCCTTGTGCTGCATGAACAGCACCTTGCTCATGGCGGGTTAGAATATGCTTTATCTTTGCCTGGTAATTCATCATAGAATCGTAAACAGGCATAATTGCTCCCCCGGGATATCCAAAGATATAGTCAACTCCTTCTTCAATCAAAGAGAGCATAACTGCATGTGATCCTGTTGTTTTTTTAGACATTTTATTAAAATTGAAAATTTAACTTAGATTTTTCTGATCGCCCCGGTATCTGCCGAAGTAACCATACTTGCATAAACCTGAAGTGCCTTGGATATTTCTCTTTTTCTCTTTTTTGGCGTGTATGCCATATTTCCAAGCTTTTCTTCTGCTTTCCGACGTTCTGATAGTTCTTTTTCGGAAAGCATGACATTTATTCTTCTTTCCGGGATATTGATTTCAATTGTATCTCCGTCCTGAATAAGGGCTATTGCACCACCACCAGCTGCTTCAGGTGATACATGTCCGATGGATAATCCCGAAGTACCTCCAGAGAATCGTCCGTCGGTGATAAGTGCGCATTGCTTGCCCAGACCTTTTGATTTTATATATGATGTGGGATAAAGCATTTCCTGCATACCAGGGCCGCCTTTTGGTCCCTCATAGCGGATAATTACCACGTCTCCTGGTTTTACTTTTTCTTTTAAAATACCTTCTATAGCTTCTTCCTGTGATTCAAAAACTACTGCAGGTCCTTTGAACAGGAATATAGATTCATCGACACCCGCAGTTTTCACCACACATCCGTCAGAAGCAATATTGCCGAACAAAACACCCAACCCCCCGTCTTTGCCATAGCAATTTTCAACACTGCGAATACAACCTTTGGTTCTGTCAATATCGAGCGTTTTATAATTAACTCCCTGGCTGCCAAGTTTAAGGTTTTTTATGCCTGCAGGAGCACTACTAAAAACAGCAAGGGCTTCTTCCTCCGGATCGGAGATTGTAATATCATATTTTTCCAAAGCTTCTTTCAAAGTAAGACAATCCGCTCGTTTCACGTGAAGGTCAAGAAGATCAGCTTTAGACAGTTCATTCAGAATTCCCAGAATGCCTCCGGCACGGTTAACATCTTCAACATGGTATTGAGAACTTGGAGAAACCTTACACAATACGGGTATTTTTCTTGAGAGCTGGTCAATATCTTTCATTTTAAAATCAACACCGGCTTCATTGGCAATAGCCAGGATATGTAAAACAGTATTTGTTGAGCCACCCATTGCAATATCCAATGCCATAGCATTAATAAAAGCCTGCTTGGTAGCAATACTGAGAGGCAATACGGAATCGTCTCCTTCGAAATAGTATTTTTTTGTATTGATCACAATTTGTTTTGCTGCCTTCTCGAATAGTCTAATTCGGTTTTTGTGTGTGGCCACAATGGTACCGTTACCCGGCAATGCCAGACCAATGGCTTCGTTAAGACAATTCATTGAATTTGCCGTAAACATACCGGAACATGAACCACAGGTAGGGCAGGCTACCTGTTCAACAGCATACAGTTCATCCTCCGTAATTGTATCATCGGCAGCGAGTACCATTGCATCGATCAGATCGTATTTCTGATTGTTGACCCTTCCCGCTTCCATAGGTCCTCCTGAAACAAAGATCGCAGGTATATTTAAACGCATTGCTGCCATAAGCATTCCAGGTGTAATCTTATCACAATTGCTGATGCAGATCATTGCATCAACTTTATGAGCATTACACATGTATTCGACACTGTCCGCAATGAGATCCCTTGAAGGAAGTGAATATAACATTCCGTCATGTCCCATGGCAATACCATCGTCAATAGCAATGGTATTGAATTCGGGAGCATAGCATCCTTCTGCTTCAATCAGTTTTTTTACGTGCTGTCCTATATCGTGCAAATGAGTATGCCCAGGTACAAATTGGGTAAACGAGTTTACAACAGCGATTATTGGTTTGCCGAATTGTTCTTCTTTCATTCCGGTGGCTCTCCAGAGACTTCTGGCTCCTGCCATTCTTCGGCCCTCGGTTGTTGTTGTGCTTCTTAGTTTTCTTTGCATACTGGCTCGGGTTAAAAGTTGTTGTTCTTAATTTATATCAATTAAAAAAGCCATTCTGACTGGTAAGAATGGCTCTTTATATTTTTGACATCAAAGTGCGTACCACCCTTACATTAGCGTTTTCACCACGCTAATTAAAAGGACTACGACTATGATGCTGTTCAATTTCATTTTCTCTGAATCGAATGACAAAGATAGGCAAATA
>JAFGQO010000003.1 GCA_016935615.1 Bacteroidales bacterium | reverse complement strand
TTCAAAACCCAGAATACGTGCAGTAAGAATAATTGCCAGAATATTTATTGCAGGTCCTGAATAAAGAAATGCGATTGCCGGACCAAGACCTGCACCCCTTTTATGAATGCTTGAAAACAGAGGAAGAATTGTACATGAACAAACAGCAAGTATTGTCCCTGAAACTGAGGCAACGGTATATGCTACCCATTTTTTTGCCTGTGTTCCAAAATACTTTAAAACCGAAGCCTGGCTTACAAATACTGATATCACACCTGCAATAAAGAAAGCAGGAAGAAGACATAAAATCACATGTTCCTGTGCATACCATTTTACCAGATCAAGTGTCGCTGCTATTGCTGTATTAAACCTGGCACTTTCGATAGGCAGAAAGAATGCGAATGCAAAAACAGAAGTTATCCAGAACAGTATTTTTAATTCTTTTTTGAGTTCCATGGTGATTTGAAATTTGTTATTCCGGATGTTATTTCGTGAAATAACTAAACATCCTGTTAAAAAAATTACAAATAAACTCTTATTATATAATAAATTCCGACTGTAATGAACAGAACAGCCATGATCCGTCTGAACCAGAGCTCAAACGTTCTCATTTTATTATATATATTACCAACTCCTGAAACAGTATAGGCAAGCAACCAGGCGATAATAATTACGGGAATTCCGGTTGCTATTGCAAAAACCGGAGGAAGGTAAAGTCCTGATGCACTTGTGACTGTCATTGGAACAAGCATGCCAAAATATAGTACTCCGCTATATGGGCAGAATGCCAGTGCAAAAAAAAGACCTAAAAGAACAGCATCAGAATATCTCCATCGCTGCTTGTTTTGCATACCTGATGTCAGTCTGCTGATTCCGGGAAATTTTATTTTAATGATATCCAGCATCAGTAAACCGATAATCAACAAAAGGGGTCCTATAAATTTTTCACCGTACCGTTGAAAGAATCCTGAAAATTTCAACTGGTCTACACCCAAAAATATTATTAAAGCAAGACCTGAATATGTGATTGCTCTTCCAAGTGTATAAAAAATGCCGTTGAAAAAGACCCTGTTACGGTTTTCAATATCCTTGCTGATAAACCCTATCGCGGTGATGTTTGTAGCCAGCGGACACGGGCTTATAGCAGTCATTAATCCCAGCAGTGATGCTGTTAACCACGGCATTGTGCTGTTTTCCAGTAAATTTGTCAGAAATTCCATACAGTTACCTGATCATCAGTCCATCCACCTTTTCGTTGATTATCTCTTTGAATTTTTCAGGCTTGACCACTGCATACATGAAACCTTCGTTGGTGAGATTGATCTTCTTATCACCTTTCACAATAAGCAGGGTCTGCCCTGAAACACCAAGTTTCTCTGCAATGGCCTTATTGGGTGCTTCTTCAAGATTAAGAGATTGAAATGTCATTAATCCCAGTTTAAAATGATCAGGATAAAGAGACTCAAGATTTTCTTTTGCCCTGGCTTCAATGGTTCTGCAGGTGGTACATCGAGCCGTGAAGTGAAAGTAGTAAGCTTCAATTTTATCGGAATTATTGTCAGGAGCTTTTACCTGTTTATTTGATGGTTGTGCTGTGCATGAAATAACCGGGGCAAACAATAAAATGGCAATAAATAATCTGAAAGTTTTCATAATGTCAGCTTTATTGATTTTTAATGAGAACTTCTTTTACCTGATTTACGGTTGGCACCCGGCCGCAGAGCACGACCTTCCCGTTAATTACAAGCCCTGGTGTATGCATTACCCTGTACTCCATTATTTTGACGATATCTTCAACCTTATCGATTGTAGCAGTAATACATGTTTCAGCAACTGCTTCACGGGTAACTTTTTCAAGTGTTTTGCATTTCGGACATCCCGGTCCTAAGATTTTTATTTCCATAGTGTAATTTGAAAATTTGAAAATGAGTTAATTTGAAAATTAAGCAGTTCTACTAATGGTGACCGGAATTATTGTGTATTTCACAGCTCACCTCTTCGGTTTCATTAAGAAATGAAGTAAATAGTAGTTTTGCTTCTTCCCAGTTTTTTCTGTTGATACAGTATTTGATATATGGAGGATTAATTTCTCCCTGTATCAGGCCTGCATATTTCAATTCTTTCAGATGCTGGGAAAGTGTAGATCTGCAAACCGGAAGTTCTTCAACCAGATCCCCGCTGTAACAACAAGAGTTCATCTTCGAGAGTTTCTGAAGAATATATACTCTTACCGGGTGACTCAGAGCCTTTGAAATTCTGGCTATTTGCTGTACTTCTTGAGTAAATTCCAATTTACCTGACATTATTATGATTATTTTTATTTTGATATTTCGCAAATATACGAAATGATTTAATATATTTGCAAAAGTATCTTCAAAATACTTCAATATCATGAAAAATAATTCTTTGAAGGTCCTTATACTATGTACAGGCAACAGCTGCCGCAGTCAGATGGCTCACGGTTTCCTGCAGAGTTTTGATAAGGAAATTAGTGTTTACTCCGCCGGAACAGAACCAGCCGAACGAATAAATCAAAAAGCTGTTCAGGTGATGAGGGAAACCGGAATTGATATCAGCCACCATACTCCCAGATTGGTCGACCAATACCTTGGTGAAGAATGGGATTATGTAATAACAGTATGTGATCATGCAAATGAAACATGCCCTCTGTTCACGGGCAAAGTGAAAAACAGACTGCATATAGGTTTCGAGAATCCGTCAAATGCCACCGGTTCAGAAGAATTCATAATGAGTGAATTCCGCAGGATAAGAGATATGATCAGGGAGGAATTCTGGAAATTCTATGAGGAAAATCTGAAAATTTGAAAATTCCGTAATTTGAAAATTGTTAAACCAATTGATAAATGACAATATGAGAAATGATAAAGAAAATGTAATAGTTGAGAAATCGTTTCAGTTCGCGCTGGAAATTGTTCTGTACTGCGAGCTTCTGGAGGAAAATAAAAAATATGTTTTATCGAGACAGCTTCTTAGAGCCGGAACTTCAATAGGGGCTAATGTCCGTGAAGCTCAGAATGCAGAAAGCAAAGCCGATTTTATTCATAAAATAAAGTTAGCAGTCAAAGAAGCTGATGAAACTGAATATTGGCTGTTGATTTGTAAGCATACTCCAACTTA
>JAFGQO010000222.1 GCA_016935615.1 Bacteroidales bacterium | reverse complement strand
TTATTTCAATAAATTCAGGGACTTGCTTGTAAAACCAGTTAATAAGTTCTATTGCATTGATATTTTTTCTTTGTTTGGAAATAAATTGTGCAAATTCATATTGAGTATAGTCTTTATCTCCAATAGTAAAAACCGGTTTTGTAAGATCTTTTGCTATATCAGGATCCCATTTGTATTTGAAAATATTTGAATCCAGCAAACTGTAAATGGTATCGAGGTTTTCCTTAAAATATTCAAATCCGTATTCTTTTTTAATATTTTTTATGATCTCATCTCTGGTGAATTTCTTAACAAATAAGTTACGGCGCATATTATTTTTGTATTCTTCCTTTACTTCTTCAAAGGGAGGTACCGGTTTGTTCGCATGACGTTTAACAATATGGTATCCGTAAGGAGATAAAAAAGGCTGTGAATAAGTACCTGAATCAATTGCAAAACATGAATCAAGCAATATTTCCGGTGCATTTTTTGAACCTAGCCATCCCAAATAACCTCCCTGTCCGGAGGTTGCCAGATGTTCGGAGTATTTTTTTGCTACTTCTTTCCAGTCAGTTCCCTGCTGTAACTCAGAATAAGCACTATCAATCTTAAGTTTTGCAGATTCTAATTCCGCATCGGTGGCATTTTTTGGAAAAACAGTCATAATATGTGAAGCTTCTATCAACCCTCTGTTTTTACGATGGCCATCAATTATAATCAGATGATATCCAAAGTTGGTTCTTACCGGCATGGATACTTCACCTATCGGAAGTTTGTATGCAGCAAGCTCAAAAGGATAAACCATACGAAAAGCTGAAAACCACCCCAGATTTCCTCCGACTTTGTGATTTGGATCCACTGTGGCTTCATCCAATACTTTTTCAAAAGGTTCACCGGCTACCAGCTTGGCTCTTACCTTCATTATGGAGTCATAAATCTTAATTGTATCCTGGGGTAAACTATTGTAGCTTATCTGAAATAAAATGTGCCTGCCGGTCACTTCTTCCAGTGATCTTTCGTAAGCCTCAACAACCAATGAGTCTAATTTATCTTCATTTTCAAAGTATGAATCCGTTAACTGAGTTGTATAGGTATCCATTTCTTTGACAAATGAACTCATGGTATCGTATCCCAAATTTTCCGCCTCGAGGACCTTGAGCTTATAATTAATGAACAGATCAATGTATTCGTCAATAGATTTTTGATGATCTTCAGCAATGTTTTTATTTTTATTATAAATTCTTAAAAATTCATCTTTGCTTATTTCTTTGCTGTCAATTTTCATTAAAACTTCAGAATTTGTTTGTGAAACGGCCAATTGAAGCGTGAAAATGAATGTCGTAAATAATAGTATGTGTTTCATGAGAATATTTTTATATAAATATCTGTTTTTTAATAATTCATGGGATCTGTCAAATAAAATATTTTACTGGATCTTTCATTGGAATAGGTTTAAAACTCTTTTATAATACAAACGATTTGTAAAAATTAATATTATCTGCTATAGTTAGGTGCTTCTCGTGTAATGGTAACATCGTGAGGATGACTCTCAGTAACTCCGGAACTGGTTACCCTGACAAATTTTGCCATCCTTAACATTTCAATGTTTTTTGCTCCGCAATATCCCATACCTGCTCTTAATCCACCCAAAAGTTGATAAATAACTTCAGACAGGACTCCTTTGTATGGTACTCGCGCCACAATTCCTTCAGGTACTAGTTTTGATACTTCTTCTTCAGGATCCTGGAAGTAACGATCTCCGGAACCCTGTTGCATGGCTTCAATTGATCCCATTCCTCTGTATGATTTGTATTTTCGGCCATTGTAAATAATAGTCTCACCGGGGGATTCTTCAACCCCTGCGAATAGTGAGCCGGCCATAATTGAATGAGCGCCTGAAGCAATGGCCTTCACAATGTCTCCTGAATAGCGTATACCTCCATCTGCAATGATAGGAATTTTTTTGTCTTTTACTGCTCCTGCCACACTGGAAATTGCAGATAGTTGAGGAACACCAACTCCTGCAATAACGCGGGTTGTACATATTGATCCCGGACCAATACCTACTTTAAGAGCATCAGCCCCCGCTTCAATTAAGTCAGCAGCTGCATCGGCAGTGGCTATATTTCCAACGACAATATCTATATTGGAAAATTTCCTTTTCACTTCTTTTAAAACTTGTATTACTGATTTTGAATGCCCGTGAGCAGTATCAATAATCAGTGCATCAACATCGGCTTTTACCAATGCTTCAGCTCTTTCAAGAGTGTCAGAAGTAGTTCCTATTGCTGCTGCAACTCTTAACCTTCCTTTAGGGTCTTTACAGGCATTTGGTCTGTCTTTTGCTTTGGTTATGTCTTTGTATGTTATTAATCCGATTAATTTATTATGATTATCAATAACCGGAAGTTTTTCAATTTTATAATTCTGAAGAATGTCAGCAGCTTTTTCAAGATTTGTTTCCTGGCTTGTTGTAATGATATTTTCTGATGTCATTACTTCACTGATTTTCCTGTTCATGTCACGCTCAAATCTCAGGTCACGATTTGTCACAATTCCTATTAAAGAATGAGTACTATCAACAACAGGGATACCTCCGATTTTATATTCCTGCATCAAGGTAAGCGCATCACCAACAGTGCGTTCTTTTTGGATGGTTATTGGATCGTAGATCATTCCGTTTTCTGCACGCTTTATTGCTTTGATCTGCTTTGCCTGTTCGTCAATCGACATGTTCTTATGTACTACACCTATTCCTCCTTCCCGGGCAATGGCTATTGCCATGGTTGCTTCAGTTACCGTATCCATTGCAGCAGAAATTATAGGAGTATTGAGAATAATATTTCTGCTGAACATTGTTTTAAGGTCAACTTCTTTTGGTGCTATTTCAGAATATGCAGGAACAAGCAATACATCATCAAAAGTTAAACCTTCTGATATTATTTTGTTCGATAAGAAAGACATTGCAAATGGTTATTAATGATTTAAATTTTGCGAAATTACAAAAATTGAGTGAATAAAAGCGGTACGGAAAGCTGACATAAAAAATTAATTTTAACATCTATTGCCAAATCTTAAGTATTCATTATAATTTACATAATACGTTATAACTAAATCATTCTTAAATAAATGTTTAAATACTTACCTTTTAAGCCCGAAGAATGTTTGGTAATATTACGAATTAGATAGCAAGAAAGGGAATTCAATGAATTAAAATCGATATGATTTTAATAATTTTTAAGACTTTTGGAATATTGTTAAGGATAAATGAATGAACACCTTGAAATATTAAAAAAATACTGGGGACACAACTCATTCCATACAACTCAATTTCAAATTATTGAATCTATTTCCCATGGTAATGATACTCTCGGGTTGATGCCAACCGGTGGAGGAAAATCAATTACTTTTCAGTTACCGGCCATTGAAATGGATGGAGTATGTCTTGTCATTTCTCCGCTAATAGCTTTAATGAATGACCAGATCAGTAAGTTAAATGCTCTAGGAATAAAAGCAAAAGCCGTTCATTCGGGGATGAGCTATAATGAAATAAAGGTAAGTATTGACAATGCGGTCTATGGAGGATATAAGATTTTATATCTTTCTCCTGAAAGGTTAAAGTCAGATATTTTCAGAGCCAAAGTCCAACAGATGAACATATCTTTTATTACAGTTGATGAAGCACATTGTATATCTGAGTGGGGTTATGATTTCAGACCTTCTTACCTGGAAATCGGGAAACTGAGGGAATCTTTACCGGAGGTGCCGGTTCTTGCTTTAACAGCTACCGCAACAAACGAAGTAGTTGAAGATATACAGGAGAAATTGAAATTCAGGATCAGGAATGTTATCAGAGGAGAATTTACACGCGAAAACCTGGTGTATTTTGTAAGATATACAGATAGTAAGATAGCTGATTTATCAAAAGTTGTGAAGAGTATTCATGGTACAGGCATTGTGTATTTGAGAAGCAGAAAGAAAACCCGTGAAATAGCCGAACATTTGAAAAAAAATAAGATCAGTGCTGATTATTTTCATGCCGGACTCAGTTATGAAAGCAGAGTAATTAAACAAAAAAAATGGAGTAATGATGAAATCAGGATCATGGTAGCAACAAATGCTTTCGGATTGGGCATTGATAAATCGAATGTGAGGTTTGTGATTCATGTGGATCTACCGGATTCACCGGAATCATACTTTCAGGAAGCTGGCCGGGCAGGAAGAGACGGAAAGAAATCCTTTGCCGTTTTGCTTGTGAATAACTATGATAAAAGTATTGCTAAACAGCGTCTGACAAATACTTATCCTGAAATTTCAGAGATCAAAAGAATTTATCACGCGATGGCGAATTATTTGCAGGTGCCATTTGGAGGTGGTAAAGGAGTAGCTTATGAATTTAAACTGTTTGACTTTGCTTCTTCATATAAACTGAATAGCCTGGTAGCATTTAACGCATTAAAAATACTGGAAAAACAAGGGTATATTGAACTAACTGATGAAGTAAACAGTCTGTCAAGAATTCTTTTCATTCTTAACAGGGATGATTTGTATAAATTCCAGATTAAAAACCGAAAATTTGACGGATTTATAAAATTATTGCTGAGATCATATACGGGATTGTTTAATGATTATACACCAATTGATGAAAACATACTTGCCAGACGGGCAAATATAAAACGAGATCTGGTCTACAATTATCTTATCAAACTGAGCCAGATGAAAGTAATAAGTTATATACCATCCCGTAAATCTCCCATGTTGATTTTTACAGAAGAAAGGCTGGATGAGAAATCTTTATATATATCACATGAGTTTTATACGGAGAGAAAGAAAAGAACTGAAAAGAGAATAAATGCTATGCTTAACTATGCGTTTAATAGAGAAGAATGCAGGAATAATCTGTTATTGAAATACTTTGGATTGAAAACAGGTAAACCCTGCACAAATTGTGATGTCTGTAAATCAAGACTGGAAGATGAGAACGATGCATCGAGGGAAAATGAACTATTGTCAGAAGTATTTGAGTTACTTAAGAAGGAATCCCAATATATAGGTGAATTATTATTAACACTTGAAATCAAGGAAAATACTTTAAATAAAATTGTTAAGAGATTGCTTGAGCAGGAAAAAATCATGTATTTGAAAGATGGAAGACTGGCTGTAAGCAACAGATAGTGATGAGTTGAGAGGGCGGGACAGTGGGAATTAAAAATTAAGAATTAAAAATTAAAAATGTAAAGCAGAAGTTGGTGAGTTGAGATGACGGGAAGATGAGAATGTGAGAAGATGGGAAAGCGGGAGGGTGAGAATTTGATGTTTAGTCAGTATTTATTCAATGTCGAATATCCCTGTCTGCCGACAGGCAGGGGATGACCAATATCCAATGCAGAAGTGCAATGTCATAATTTGGAAATTGGTAATTGCCTGCCAACCAAAGGCTGATAAACCTGCTGCAGGCAGGGACATTAATTAAGGTTTTATTTCTTGAGACTTGCGACCAGTGACTGGGGACTATTTTTATTGATTTACGATTTGAAATACTGTTACTTTGTACAAAATAAAATCAATGGATAGTAAAAATAATCCTGTTTATAGTAAAAATGTAATTGAATTTGTTACTGTTGCGAGTGAGTATTGTATTTTTGTTGAACAGGCAGACAAGCAAAAACTGAATGATTTTATTGATAAAGCACATAAACTTATAGCCCTTTTGTATTTAAAAGCTACAGTTTTGCCTGAACTGGATTCGAAGTTTGAAAATATGAATCAGAGATTTGTCACCGAACAGGATTATAATTTCATTAGAAATAAAATAATAAAGAAATTGGGGCAATACGATTCATACGAAGAAGTTTTCACCCCCATGCGTAAAGAAAGTGATGAGGCTGTTGGAGCAAGTATTTCAGAAGATTTTGCGGATATTTACCAGGATATAAAAGACTTTCTGTTATTGTATGAGGTTGGCACGGAAGATGTGATGCATGAAGCGATATGGGAGTGTTCACAGTCTTTCAGAACATATTGGGGGCAGAGATTGACAAACGCAATGCGGGCATTGCATTTCCTCAGGTATTCCGATGAGGAAATCCTTGAAGATGAGAATTTCACAGCAGAAGAAAATATTGATATTAATGAAATTGATACAAGCGATTGGTTAATTACCCGCAGACAGGATGATTTCAAAGATGAAGAACAAGAAACACTTTAAAGCAAAACTCACCAAAGAAGAGATAGCCATCTTACCAAGGAGAAAATTCAGTGGTGAAATATTTTATATAAACACTATAAAAACTTTCCGCGAGGTTTTTCCTTTATTAAACCATGAAGGAATTTATGGATTCGATACGGAAACAAAACCATCGTTTAAAAAAGGAAAGAAAAACGAAGTTTCTCTGTTACAGTTAAGTACATCAAATCGAGCCTTTCTTTTCAGGATAAATCAGATTGGAATTCCTGGTGAATTGATCAATATACTATCTGATGGCAATTTGATAAAGGTTGGTGTAGCTATCCATGATGATCTTTTGGGTTTGAATCGATTGACTTCATTTCATCCGGACGGATTCATTGATTTGCAGGATTATGTAAAAAACTTTCATATTGAGGATAGCGGATTAAAAAAACTTACTGCAAATATTCTTGGCTTTCAAATTAGCAAAAGACAGCAAACTTCAAACTGGGAGTCTGAGGTATTAACCGAAGCACAAATAGAATATGCAGCCACAGACGCATGGGTATGTTATGAAATATATTCCAAACTGGAGCAAATGAAACCATACAATGGGAAAGAGATCGAGGGCAATTCTTAAGTCAGGGAAAGATCAGTCTGTTATGCGCCGGCATCCATGGATATTTTCCGGCGCAATAAAGAAAATATATGGAACTCCTGCCGAGGGAGATATTATCGAAGTATACAATAATAAGGATGAATTCCTTGCTGTTGGACATTATCAGATAGGCACCATAACAATTCGCATTTTAGAATTTTGCAATAAAGAAATAAACGATTCATTTTGGTTTGAAAAAATTTCCGAGGCATACAAACTTAGAAAAACTCTTGGTCTTATTGATTCGGATCATACTACAGTTTATCGCCTTGTAAATGCTGAGGGCGATAATTTACCAGGCTTAATTATTGATTGGTATGATGGGAATATTGTTATGCAAATTCATTCAATAGGGATGTACAAAGTGCGCAAATCAATACTCTCAGTCCTCCAAAAATTATACGGAGAAAAAATTACTGTACTATATGATAAAAGTGAGAACACTTTACCTTTTAAGGGATCTGTTCAACCGAAAAATGAATTTTTGCTCGGGAACAGGAAGAGTACTGTTGTGATAGAGAATGGACTTAAGTTTAACATAGACTGGGTAGACGGTCAAAAGACCGGCTTTTTTATTGATCAGCGTGAGAATCGACATTTGCTAATGAAATATTCCAATAACCGAAGTGTTTTGAATATGTTCTGTTATACCGGGGGATTTTCTGTTTATGCTGTTCAGGGCGGGGCAAAACTTGTTCATTCTGTTGATAGTTCGGCAAAAGCTATTGATCTGGTGAATCAGAATATAAATCTGAATTATACTGATACAGATCATAAAGCAATTGTAGATGATGCATTTGCTTATATGGAAGGGACCAGGAACAGGTATGACCTGATCATACTGGATCCTCCCGCTTTCGCAAAACATCAAAATGTTCTGCACAATGCCCTGCAGGGATATAAACGACTAAATCAAAAAGCATTCGAACAAATTGGATCAGAGGGTTTGCTTTTTACTTTTTCATGCTCGCAGTCGGTTTCGAAGGAAAACTTCAGAAAATCGGTATTTGCAGCGGCAGCGAATGCAAAAAGAAATGTCAGGATTTTGCATCAATTGACTCAGCCTTCTGATCATCCTGTTAACCTGTATCATCCCGAAGGGGAATATTTAAAAGGCCTGGTTCTATATGTCAGCTAAGAAGTATATAAGGATATTGTTTTTTTTTGTGGTATGCTTTATTATGCAATATTCACAGACAATTTGTCAGGAAAATGATGAATTCATAGCGGTTGATGTGAAACTCTGGAATTCGGATGGTGATACTTTATACGGTACAATTGATTACATTAACCAATACAATCTTCAGTTTAGTGTTTCACTGATCGATACAAACGGGAATGTAATAAAATATTATTCGCCAAGAGATATTGACGGTTTCTGTTTTGTCCTTAATGATGAAAAAGCTGTTTTCCATAGTGTAGAGAATCCTCTGAATATTGGCATGGTATTTTTACTATTGATCTATGAAGGAAAATATTCTGTTTATCGGTATCTGGAATTGAATCAGAGAAGTTCCATATTTTCATTTATACCTCATTATTATTTATGGTCGGAAAACAGGTGGTTGGAACCGGAAATTACAAAACCCTTTGAAAAGGAAGCTTTGCTGTATCATTTTGCGGATTGCCCTGAGCTGGAATATAAAATTAAAACAGGTGAATATGGTCTCAATTCGATAGGTACAATAATTGAGGAATATGAAGAGTGTGAGCTGACCGATGAGTATGAATTTTTCTTCGAATGATCTTACCACAGAATCAATTATGGATCAATCCTGCTGTATTGCTGTCCGGATTCTTTGAAAAATACTCTTTTTAGCGTGAGTTCGAAATAAAAAACCTTAATTATCAATTATGTAAAAAAGCTTTTTAGTGAGTTCTTTGTGTTTTGGTGACTTTGTG
>JAFGQO010000221.1 GCA_016935615.1 Bacteroidales bacterium | reverse complement strand
CGAAGAAACACAAAGTCTGCTCATATGAATAACTATAAATCAATAAATGTATTATCGATCCTTATATCGAACTCACGTTATTTCAACAATTCATCAATGAATTTATCAAAACCATTTCCTGTTTTTGCAGACAATTGGAAGAAAGGCAGTCCTGGTATAACTTTATTTAAATTTGTACGGAATTCCTTAACATTGAAATCCAAATGTGGTAAAAGATCTGTTTTGTTGAGGACACAAATCTGGGAACTCTGAAACATAGTGGGATATTTCAGAGGTTTATCTTCTCCTTCAGTAGTGCTGGCAATTACAATCCTGGAGTTCTCGCCAAGGTCAAAGAGGGCCGGACAAACAAGGTTGCCAACATTTTCTATAAACAGCATACTGTTTTCCTGGGGATTAAGGGATTTTACCGCATGATTGATCATGTGTGCATCGAGGTGGCAACCGTTGCCGGTATTGATCTGTATAGCTTCTGCTCCGGCAGCTTCAATTCGTATTGCATCGTAAGAAGTCTGCTGATCGCCTTCAATGACATATATTTTTTTTGAAGACCTCATTTGATTTATTAATCTTTCCAGCAAACTGGTTTTGCCTGAGCCGGGAGAACTGACCAGGTTAAAGACCACGATGTTTTTTGCTTCAAAGAAGCCTCTGTTTCGTTCAGCAAGTAAATTGTTTTTCGATAATATATCTGTTTCAACCTGCAAAACTTTTCTGCTTGTATCTTCATGAGAGTGATGATGACCTGTATGCTCATGATCATGTTTATGGTGAGTATGATCCATAATATTTTCCTGATCCGAATCCCCGTTTACTTTGTGAATCGTAAAACTATCATGTTCTGATCCACATCCGCAAATATCACACATAAGTTATATTTTAGATTACAAAAATAGAAAATTCCGAAGTCATTACTCTGCAATAATTGATTTTACCAGTAGTTCTTTTCCTGCAACAATTTCCGGGCCATAGGAGGAACAATTTGGGCAGGGAGAGAAGAGATCTTCCGGGTGATATTTTTTTTTACAAATTCTGCATACAGCTTTTGCTTTAACAATGATGAGCTTAATTTTTGTATTTTCTAATACAGACTGAGGTTTTAAGCTTTCAAGAGCCATTTCAAGAGCAGGTATTTCAACGCCGGACAGAGTTCCGACTTCCAGTTGAATTTCAATGGCTCTGTTTACTTTGTTTTTTTCTAAAGTTTCTTCTACTATCTCCAGAATATTTTGTGCCAATGAAAATTCATGCATAATATGAATTATTAACAGATTCTGGGCAACATTTCTCCACTAAGCATATCAACTATTCGTTTCCCTCCTATAACAGATTGCATGACTACCCTGCCCGGATGTTTATCTGTAACTTCCCCTATGATAATGGAATTTTTACCAAGCTTATGTTTTCGGAGAATCTCTATGATGTATTGGGCTTTATCAGGCTTAACCACCATCATAATTTTTCCTTCGTTGGCCAGGTAAATAGGATCAAAACCATAAAGTTCACAGACTGCACGAACACTTTGTTTCACGGGCAGATTTTTCTCCCGGATTAACATCCCATAGCTTCTTTTTTTGCAGGTTTCAACCAGTATGGTTGCCAGTCCGCCACGTGTAATATCACGCATATAACAAACATTCTCAGGATGTTCCAAAATTCCTTCAATCATTGAGGTTAAGGGTGCAGCATCCGAAAGTATGTTTTCATCCAGAGAGAGGTTCTCACGGGCTGCTAATATTGCGATAGCATGATCGCCAAGAGTTCCTGTAACAATTATTTTATCACCTGCCTTTATACTTTCCCGGTTTTTTAAATGATGCCTGCCTTTCGGCACTATTCCAACACCACTTGTGTTTATAAAGAGCTTATCGCACTGTCCTCTTTTCACGACTTTTGTATCGCCGGTAACAATCAGGATACCTGCATTCTGTGCTTCTTTTGCCATAGAGGCAGCAATGTTGTCCAGATCATCTATTGGGAATCCTTCTTCAATGATCATACCGGCACTTAAATATTTCGGAATGGCACCTGATACACACAAATCATTCACTGTCCCGCTCACTGCCAACTGTCCTATGTCTCCTCCGGGGAAAAAAATGGGATCTATAACATAAGAGTCTGTGGTATAGGCAATTTCTTTTCCGTTCAATTGAATACGAGCAGAGTCGCTAAGTTCTTCAAGAAATAAATTGTGAAAGTGTTTGAGGAAAACCTCTCTGATAAGTGCATTGCTTAAACGGCCTCCGCTGCCATGTCCGATTTGTATTAGTTGTTTACTCATTTTGTTGCTTGAAAAAGTACAAATCTATTCTACTTCTTTGAAATTGTAGTACGCCTGGCAAGAACCTTCCGATGACACCATGCAAGCACCAATTGGATGAAAAGGTGTACATTCTTTTTCAAACAGCCTGCAATCTGTCGGCTTTTTCAGTCCTTTTAAGATTTGACCACAAATACAACCTTTTGGTTCAGGACCGCTTTCTATCTCTACCGGGATCTGTTTTTCCGCATCGTATTTACTGTATCTGTTGTTCAGGCACAAACCGCTTTTCGGAATGATTCCTATGCCACGCCAGTGCTGATCACAAGGTTCAAAAATATCAGCGATCATTTTTTGTGCTTTCATATTTCCTTCTTCACTGACCAGTCGGCTATATTGTATTTTCACTCCGCTTTTCCCGTTGTTAATCATCTGTATCAGGAACAAAACTGATTGAAGGAGGTCCACAGGTTCAAAACCTGAAATAACAATCGGGATATTGTATTTTTCGGCAAGCGCCAGGAATATTTTGCTGCCTGCAATTGTACTTACATGTCCCGGACCAATATACCCATCGATAGGAATTCCTTCCTCGATTAAAGCACTCATTGGAGGTGGCATAATTTTGTGCGCACTTATGATAAAAAAATTATTCAATTTTTCTTTCTCTGCCTTTGTTATTGCTATTGCTGTTCCGGGAATAGTAGTTTCAAATCCTATAGCTGCAAACACGATTTTCTTTTTCGGATTTTCACGAGCAATTTCAAGAGCCTGAAGTGTCGAATAGATAATTTGTACATCAGCACCTTTTGCTTTTTCATTTTCGAGCGATGACCAGGTTCCGGGTACACGCATCAGATCGCCATATGTCAGAAATATGACATCTTTCCTTTTTGCAAGGGCAACAGCAAGATCAATGTACCTTTGATCAGTTACACAAACCGGACATCCCGGACCTGAAAGCAATTCAATATTTGATGGGAGCATTGTATGAATTCCATACTTTCTGATTGCCATAGTATGTCCTCCGCATACTTCCATAATCCGCACCTGTCGAATAGAAATCTTATGGATTTCGGTCAACAGCGATTGTACAAAGCTTTCATTACGGAAATCGTCGATAAAGTTCATTCCTGAGGTAAATAGGATTGGTTGTTGAATTCCTCCAGCTCTCGCAATGTTTTTATTGTTTCGAGGGCATCTTCTTCACTAAGTTTTTCCAGGGCATATCCTGTATGAACAAGCACATAATCGCCAACGCAGATATCTTCCAGAAGCTGGATACCTACGTTAATGTTAGCACCATTAATATTTGCTTTGGCAAATTCACCTTCTATCTGAATGATCTTTGCAGGAATTCCTAAACACATAATTTACTTTCGTTTGTTTGCTGCAACAGCAAGTTGTCCCAGAGCTATTCCACCATCATTACAAGGTACTTCTTGGGGGTAATAAACATTATATTGATTTTTACGAAGCAAAGGTACAATTTTTTCAGTGACGTATTTGTTTTGAAATGTGCCACCGCTCAATACTACTTTATTTATTTTGCTTTCTTTTCTTGCCAGATGCACCTGATGCATGGCAATGGAAGCAACAGTATTATGAAATTTGGTAACTATCAGTTCAAGGGGCTTGCATTTTTGAATGTCTTTTACAATTTCCTGTATCATTCCGTTGCAGGAAATTATTCTGTCGCCTGAAAAAGTATACGATTCATTTGTATAATGTGTCAGATAATTTTCCAGTCGTAAAGGAGCTTCAGCATGGTAGTTGCTTTGATGACAAATTCCAAGGATCGCTGCAATAGCATCAAACAATCTTCCCGCACTACAGCAAAGGGGACTATTAACAGAATGATCGATAGCTTCAATCAGTTGATTTGTTTTTTTAATACCAATCGTTGTAAGAAATGGAATATCAAGATTTTTACAGTTAATGCCGAAAGTGTGATACAAATAAGAAAGGCCGCTTCTCCAGGGTTGTTTGGTGGCCAGGTCTCCTCCGGGAAGTGGTACGTATTCAAAATGGCTGATGCGATTGAATTCATTGTAATCAGCAATCAATGCCTCACTTCCCCAAATATTGCCATCCGTACCATAACCTACTCCGTCATAACTTATACCAATGACAGGCTCTTTTATTTTATACTCTGCCATTACTGCAGTTATGTGTGCATGATGATGCTGTACACGGATCAATGGCAAATTACTTTCCTGAGCATATTGGGAGGAAAGATAGTCAGGGTGGAGATCACATGCAATTTGATGAGGTTGGAATCTGTAAAGACGACTAAACTCTGCTATGTTCTCACAAAAAAAATCATAAGTTTCCATGTTTTTCAAATCACCGATATGCTGACTTAAGATTGCTTGTTGTTCTTTGCCGATGCAAAAACAATTCGACAATTCTGCTCCGACAGCAAGAATACCAGATGCATCAAAACCAAGATCAATTGGTTCGGGAGTATATCCTCTTGCTCTCCGCAGAATCCTTGGGTGTTCACTGATCATTTTTACTACAGAATCGTCAGCACGTCTGGCAATTTTTCTGTTGTTGATCAGAATTCCTCCTGAAATTTTTTGAAAGGCTTCCAACGCTTTTTTTTCTTTACAAAGAATAGGAATATCAGATTCATTTCCGCTGGTAAGTACAATGGCATTTGAATCAAGCTGATCAAACAATAAATAATGCAACGGCAGATAAGGCAGGAAAACCCCGACTGAATTCAAACCTGAAGTGATGTTTGATGCAAGAGTGTTTTCCATCATTTGATCGATTATTACAATAGGTCTGCGCCAGGATATGAGAATTTCTTCTTCGGCAACCGATATATTGCATATTTCTTTAACTGTTTCAATAGAGCGGAACATTATGGCAAACGGCTTTTTTTCTCTTATTTTGAAAGTGCGCAGTTCTTCTACAGCCTTTGCATTTGTTGCATCGCAGGAAAGATTGTATCCGCCAAGTCCTTTCATGGCAACAACCTTTCCCTTATTTATTTCTTCACCGATTGTTTTTATTAACTTTTCAAAGTTAGTATACCTTTTTCCTTTCAGGAAATATTCATAAACCGGTCCGCAATCAGGACAAGAAATGGGCTGAGCATGGAATCTTCTATCCAGAGGATCATCAAACTCAGGCATGCAATTTCTGCACATGGTAAATTCATTCATTGTTGTATTTACTCGGTCATAGGGAAAATCATCAACAATGGTAAATCGCGGGCCGCAATTTGTGCAATTGATAAATGGATAATGATTTCTTCGGTTTTCAGAGTACATTTCTTTCAGGCAATCATTGCATACTGAAATATCCGGACTTATTTCCGTAATTATTCTGTCAGATTGCCTGCTTGGAATAATTTTGAAATCATGAAAGTTTTTTGTTCCGGTGGAATGATAAATTGTATCTTTGATATTTGCTGCAGGAGGTGCTTTTGTTCTGATCAAATGCAAAAATGCATCACAATCCTTTGCATTTCCTTCAATGTGTGCAATAACTCCGTCAGGACGGTTAAAGACATATCCTGCCAAATGAAGTGACTTTGCCAGGTTGTAGACAAAAGGTCTGAAGCCGACACCCTGCACACGTCCTTTCATGTGAACATGATAAGCCTGGCAATTCTTATTTTTTGAAATTCTTTGATTCAAATTTTAGTATCTTGTCAATGGAATTGTTTTCATTTTGCAGTTGAAATAAAAGGCTAAACTAAATTAATTATATTAAAAAGAATCCATGGATCTTTCCCCCAGAACAATTGAGAGACTGAGTAAATACCGCAGATTGCTTGAAAAGTATAAAAAGCCTGATGGAGATTATATTTTTTCACATCATCTGGCACGTTTGCTCGATCTGACATCTGTTCAGGTGCGACGTGATCTGATGTTAATCGGGTTAACCGGAAACCAGAGAAAAGGATATAATATCAGGGAATTGATACAGATCATCGGGAAGACTATTGACGAAGAACAAGGTCATAATATAGCCATTGTTGGTATGGGGAATCTTGGGAGAGCTGTTACCAGGTTCATTAGAAAGAACAAAACGAAAATGAATATCGTAGCGGGCTTTGATATTGATCCTGTAAAAATTAGTGAAGAAGTGGATGGTGTTCCATGCTATCATGTGTCAACCATCCGCTCTTACATTAAGAAATTGTCAGTTGATATAGCAGTATTAACTACTTCGGCTGATGCAGCCCAGGACATAACCGATCTTTTGGTTAATTCCGGTGTTCGGGGGCTACTCAATTTTACTTCGGTGCATCTGGATGTGCCTTCCAGAGTATACCTGAAAGATTATGATATTATGACATCGCTGGAAGAAATAGGTTTTTTTATCAAACATCCTGAAAAGAGTATATAGTTTTTCAAAGGATTCTTTGGAGGAGCATTTCCTGTCTAAAGCTACGGAAACACACTCAAACACTCTTTGTTATAATAAAATTGACATTCTTTCGCATCCGTTACCATAAAAACCAGGATTAGTATATCACTTGCAAAAACCTGATTTATCCGGAAAAATGATTTGAAGTATTTTTCATAACATGATTTGTATTTTTTTTATAACTTCAATTCAATAATGGGCAGAAAGAAAATATTTATTCAATCCATTGTGTTGAATTTAAATTAAATCTAAATTCCTTCCTGACTTTGGCGATGAAAAATTAATGTTCTATCTTTATTTGTGAAAAAATTAACAAATAACATTTAAACAATTGTAAATCAATAAAATAACTTCTTTATTATGAAACACTCATTATTCATAAGGGTTGGTACAAAACATAAAATACACTTTATTATTTCCATTTGGCAAATATGATGAGAGTTTGCTGCCTGCAGGCAGACAGCCATTAAAAATTAGATAGTGTGAGGCAACAAGAATCGATAAGATATAGACAATAATAAAAAGACGAACCAATACAAAGATTTATACTGATGAAGAATATTGCGCAGAAGATCATTGAGAAATATTGTCACGACAGAACTCGTTTGATGGATATTTTAATCGCTATTCAGTCAGATGCAGGATATATTTCTCCTGGAGTTGTGACACAAATTGCGAATGCATTGGATATGTCGGAGGTTGACGTGGAACAAACCATTTCTTTCTACCATTTCTTTTCTATGAAGCCAACAGGCAAATATAACATATACCTGAACAATAGTGCTGTGGCAAATATGATGGGCCGGTCAGAAGTTGCTGCTGCCTTTTTAAAAGAAACAGGAATTCAATTTGGTGAAGTAACACCTGATGGTCTGATCGGTCTTTATGAGACCTCATGTATTGGGATGAATGATCAGGAGCCGGCAGCTATAATCAACAACCAGATTTTCACGAAACTTACCTCTTTCAGGGCAAAAGAGATTATTCGTGATATAAAAGACGGAAAGAAAGTTGAGGATATGTATTCGGCAAGTTTTGGCGACGGAGCTAACCGTGATAATCTTGTAAAGTCAGTCGTATCAAATAACATCAGAAAAATAGGGCCGGTTCTTGATCCGAATTATAAAATTGGTGATGCCATCAAAAAGATAATTCGGATGACACCCGAAGAGGTGATTTCAGAGATAAAACATTCGAATATCAGAGGTAGAGGAGGGGCAGGATTCCCAACCGGGCTAAAATGGGAGTTTTGCAGGAATGCAAAAGGTGATAAGAAGTATATTTTTTGTAATGCAGATGAAGGTGAGCCTGGAACATTCAAAGACAGAGTAATCCTTACCGAGCTTCCCAGATTATTGTTAGAAGGAATGGTAATAGCTGGTTATGCAGTTGGTGCTGACGAAGGTATTTTGTATATCAGGTATGAATACAAATACCTGGAAGAGTATCTGGAAAAAATACTGGAAGCAGCACGGAAAAAGAATTACATGGGCAAGGACATTATGGGGAAAAAAGGATTCAACTTTGATATAAGAATTCAGTTTGGAGCGGGTGCATATGTTTGTGGAGAAGAATCTGCGCTTATTGAATCAGCGGAAGGGAAACGTGGAGAGCCGCGAGACAGACCTCCCTTCCCCGTTGAAAAGGGATACCTTGAGATGCCAACAGTAGTAAATAATGTTGAAACATTATGTGCAACGGTGAAAGTAATCCTGAACGGTGGTGACTGGTACAGATCATTTGGTACTTCCGAATCAACAGGAACCAAATTACTGAGTATTTCAGGTGATTGTCGTAATCCGGGCGTATACGAAGTTGCATGGGGATTTTCTGTAAACGATATTCTTGAGATGGTTGGTCATTCAGGAAAAGTGCAGGCAGTGCAGGTAGGTGGTCCCTCAGGAGCGCTTATCGGTCCGGATGAGTTTAGTCGGACACTTGGATACGAGGATCTTGCTACAGGTGGATCGCTTATTATTTTTAATGAACAGAGAGATTTGCTCACGGATGTTGTTTTGAATTTTATGGATTTTTTTGTTGAAGAATCATGTGGCAGCTGTTCCACATGCCGGATTTTGCCCAACGTTTTGAAAAAGAAACTAAAAAAGATTTTAAATGCAAGGGGAGTTGAGCAGGATATTATTGATATAGAAAACTGGGGCAAATTCCTCAAAGCCAGCAGATGCGGATTAGGTCAGACAGCAGCTAATCCTATTTTGTCGGCCATTAAGAATTTCAGACCACTTTTCGAATCAAAAATCCAGACAAGAAAAGAATACGATAGTGGTTTTGATCTTTTAAGTGCTGTAAAAGAAGCATGTGAAGTTACCGGACGTGCACCAAATATTTAATAATACAGATTATGAATCAGGTAGTTAAATTTACTATTGACGGAGTTGAATGCATGGCAGCAACAGGACAGTATATTGTTGATGCTGCCAAGGAAAATGGAATTTTTATACCAACCTTATGCAATTATAAAGGAGTAAAACCTAAAGGAAGTTGCAGAATTTGCACCGTAAAAGTGAATGGAAGATTAATGACGGCCTGCACCACTCCTGTAGTTGAGAAAATGGAGATCGAAAACAACTCAGAGGAAATACAGGAACTCAGGAAAGCAATAATAGAGCTTTTATTCATTGAAGGGAATCATTTTTGTCCGGCCTGTGAAAAAAGCGGAAGCTGTGAATTGCAAGCCCTGGCATACAGGTATCATATGATGGTCCCCCGGTTTCCTTATTCATTTCCGCAGCGGGAAGTGGATGCAACCAATCCAAAGTTGGTAAAAGATCAGAACAGGTGTATACTGTGTAAAAGATGTATAAGAGCCATCAAGGATGAGAAAGGTCGCTCAATTTTTGCATACAAGAAGAGAAGTCATCACGTTGAAATAGGTATCGATCCCAAGATTGGAAAAGACTTATCGGATGAGACAGCGCAGAAAGCTATGGATGTTTGTCCTGTTGGAGCTCTTCTGGTCAGAGAAGTTGGTTTTGAAATTCCGATTGGCGAGAGGAAATATGACAATGAACCTATCGGAAGTGATATTGAGAATATGAAATAAAAACAAAAATGTCAAAAGATAATAATAATGAGTAAACCAGTTGTTGCCACTACTTCACTGGCAGGTTGTTTCGGATGCCATATGTCGTTGTTGGATATCGATGAAAGAATTCTGGATCTTATTGATCTTGTTGAGTTCAATAAATCACCCATTAACGATATCAAAAAATTCACAAAAAGATGCAATATTGGCCTGATTGAAGGTGGATGTTGTAACAGTGAGAATGTTCATGTATTGAAAGATTTCAGGGAACATTGCGATATACTTATTTCTGTTGGAGAATGTGCCATTATGGGAGGTCTGCCGGCTATGCGTAACGGCATTCCTATACGGGAATGCCTTGAGGAGGCATATATTAATGGACCAACTGTTCAAAACAATACTGGAAAAATTATTCCAAACGATGCCGAGATACCTATTTTACTGGATAAAGTATATCCATGTCACGAAGTAGTGAAAATGGATTATCATTTGCCGGGGTGTCCCCCGAGAGCAGATCTTATTTGGGAAGCATTGATTGCTTTGATTACAGGAAATGAGATGAAGCTTCCATACCAGGTTATTAAATTTGATTAATGTTGAAATATGGGACAAAAAATAACTATTGAACCTGTTACTCGTGTTGAAGGACATGGCAAGGTAACTATTCATATTGATAATAATGGAAATGTAACACAAACAAGGTTACATATTGTTGAATTCAGAGGTTTTGAAAGATTTGTCCAGGGAAGACCTTATTGGGAAGCTCCGGTTCTTGTTCAGCGTCTTTGCGGCATTTGCCCTGTCAGCCATCATTTGGCAGCAGCGAAAGCATTGGATGTTATTGTAGGTGCAGGAACAGGTGAAGGCTTAACACCTGCAGGAGAAAAGATGAGAAGGCTTATGCATTATGGGCAAATATTTCAATCACATTCCCTGCATTTTTTCCATCTTGCATCACCCGATTTACTTTTTGGAATCGATGCTGATCCTCAAAAAAGGAATGTTCTGTCTCTTGCTCTGGAAAACAAAGAACTTGCTGTTCAGGGTGTGATGATGCGTAAATTCGGACAGGAAATAATTGAGGCCACAGCAGGTAAAAAAATTCATGGAACAGGCGCTATCCCCGGTGGGATCAACAAACATTTGTCGTCCTTCCATAAAAAACGATTTCTTGAAGGTGATTCGCCTATGAACATCAAAACAATGATTGAATGGTCTGTTACCGCACTGGAGTTTTTTCATGACTATCATGAAAAAAATAAAAATATAATTGATGGATTTGTTGAATTTCCATCAAGCTATCTGAGTCTTGTAAGAAAAGACGGCGCGCTTGATTTATATCATGGTGTTCTTAGAGCAAAAGATCAGAATGGAAATATTATTCTTCATGATGTTGATTACCAGGATTATTTGAAATACATTGATGAAGAAGTCAGGAATTGGAGCTATATGAAGTTTCCCTATCTGAAAGAATATGGGAAAGAAACCGGCTGGTATACTGTTGGGGCACTGGCCAGGTTAAACAATGCCGATTTTATTGATACCCCACTGGCTCAGAAAGAATTTGAAAGATTCAAGTCTTACAATAATGGGAAACCAAGTCACAGACCTATGCATTTCCACTGGGCAAGGCTGATTGAAATATTACACTCAGCCGAAAAAATGGAGGAACTACTCAACGATCATGATTTAATGGAAGGTCCGCTCACCAAGAAAGGGAAGAAACAATCCGAAGGTGTTGGTTTGCTCGAGGCCCCTCGTGGCACTCTGTTTCATCATTATAAAATAAACAGCCATGATCAGATTGAGATGTGTAACCTCATAGTCTCTACAACAAACAACAATCAATCTATGAACAATGCGGTAAATCAGGTGGCTGTTAAAATGATGACGGGCAAAGAGGAAATCTCTGAAGTTATGATGAACGCTGTTGAAGTTGCGATCAGAGCATATGATCCATGTTTAAGTTGTGCAACACATGCATTGGGTCAGATGCCCCTGGAAATTTCTTTGTTTAAGGGTGACCAATTGATTGATAAGAGACAAAATCGCTGAAATGCGTAACAATTTTCCCCGTATCCTGGTCTATGGATACGGGAATCCAGGCCGACAGGATGATGCATTAGGGATATTGCTGGCAGAGGCGATCGATATCTGGGCCGGTGAAAACGGTATTTCCCGATTGGAAACAGATCAGAATTATCAGCTTAATATTGAGGATGCTGATAAAATTGCTCATTACGATCTTGTTATTTTTGCAGATGCATCAGTAGAAGATATTGATTCTTTTCAAATTGATGAGGTAGTGCCTGATACAAAAACAGATTTTACCATGCATTCCGTTACGCCTTCTTTTATTGTTGGATTATGTCATGAAGTTTTTACAAAGAAAATAAAAGTATACCAGTTACAGATAAAAGGATATGAATGGGAATTTATGAGTAGTATAAGCAAAAATGCCGAAAACAATCTTGCTTCTGCCATCACTTTTTTGAAAGAATTTATTTTAAAAAAAATACATTCCGAAAATTAAATTAGCGTGAGTTCGAAATAAAAAACCTTAATTATCAATTATGTAAAAAAGCTTTTTAGTGAGTTCTTTGTGTTTTGGTGACTTTGTG
>JAFGQO010000220.1 GCA_016935615.1 Bacteroidales bacterium | reverse complement strand
TTAAAATACATAATACCTTCCACCGGATTGCCATAATAAATCATATAACCTCCGATATCCAGAATGATCATTTTATCAAACATTTTGTAAATGTCTGACGATGGCTGATGAATAACTACGAATATTAATTTACCTTTCAGTGTCAGCTCTCTGAGCAGGTCCATTACGTTTTCCGAATCGCGGGAGGATAATCCGGAAGTGGGTTCATCAACAAATAAAATGGAGGGCTCACGAATCAATTCAAGAGCGATGTTCAGACGTTTTCTTTGTCCGCCACTGATCATTTTTTTCAGTGGGGATCCTACCTTCAGATCCTTCCGGTCATAAAGTCCCAGATTTGTAAGCGTTTTATTTACCAGGGAGGTAATTTCTTCATCAGATTTATTTTTAAAACAAAGTTTTGCATTGTAATAAAGGTTCTCAAAAACTGTCAGCTCTTCTATTAATAAATCATCCTGTGGTATAAGTCCAATAACTCCTTCGAGTTTTTCCTTGTCCTTATGAAGATCCAATCCATTGATAATTACTTCTCCCTCGGTGGGCCGGTCAATGCCTGAAAGTACATTAAGCAATGTTGTTTTTCCTGCACCGCTGGCGCCCATAATTCCAATCAGGCGCCCGTGTCCTTCTGAGAAGTTGATATTTTTAAGACCTGAATTCCCATTGGGAAATATGAAACTTACATCTCTGACGGTGTATGATATCTTACTGGAAGTAATATCCGCCATGAAATGTGCAACGACATCACTGTAATAGACAGGTGCTCCCTTTGTGAGTTTTACAGTGCTGCCATTGGCAAACAGGTATATTCTGGATGAATTGATAGGCAGACCGTTTAAAAACAGGTCCTCTTTTCCGGTATATTTTAAAAAGTACAAGTCAACACTAGTCACCCGGAGAACAAATATGTCTTTGTCCAGTTGTTTTGTCTTGATTCTTTTTGCGTTCTTGTAACGTTCAGTTCTTTCGTTGATAATCAGAATATTTCCATCATCAAGTTCAAGCGCCTCATTTTTAATAACAAAAGTTTCTATGCTTTTGGATTCTATCTGAGAGATATTAAATACTTCAGCTACGGTATTGATAATAGCCATTCGCTGATCGGTAAATTTTCTATCGGCATTGATGATTTCAAACAAACGGACAAGAACAACTACTTTCTGTTTTTGAGTAAGTGTTTTATTGATCTTTTTACAAAGGCCGAGGATTCTGACTGAATCTTTTACAGATGTTAATTTGCCTTTTTTTTGTTCTTCTTCTTCCAGTTTTAATCCGGCATGTTCTTCGAATAGAGAATAATACTCCGTTACCTTTTCTGATGTAAGCTGTTGTTCCAGAAATGTTTTTACATACTCGACCTGTGTAGACTCAACGCCCTCATCTTGTTTTGCAACAATAGCAAACAACTGCATCAGAGCCTTAAGGATTTCCTCACTCATATTTTATAAAGTAAATTTTACCGGCACCAGAAAAATGAGATGCTAACCTGAATAGCTCACTTGTTCAAATGGTACATCCACAATATCTGCATACTCTTCTCCTGCTTCTTCCATATCTTCATCATCTTCAGGAAAATGCCAACGAATAAGAACATCGTTACCTGCTTCATGAATTTCTTCCAGCTTCATTAAAATATCCAGCAGGAGTTTGGATGAAGCAGTATTGAAATACACCAGTTTGAAGTTGAATATGGTCTTTTTATTCGGACTTTGGGAATATTCATCAAGCCAGGTCAGCACTGGTTCATAAAATGAAGTCACATCTTCAGGCAATGAACGGCCAGATATTTCCATAAGATCATTATCCTTATCTAATATTACTTTTGGTGTATCTTCAGTACCTTGAATTTTGATAGTTTCCATAGCTACACTTTTTGTTTAAATGTCATCTCTTGAAATAGTCGAAGTTAATAAAAAGAATGAAGTATCATTTGAGATAGGCAAGAAGTGATATTCAAGTTCTTTACCGGTTTTTCGCTTAATGTCAATAAACCCCAAACCGGCGCCACCTTTATCAGAAAGTCTTCCTTCTTTCATCTGCTTTTTGTAAAGGCCTTTTAGCCCATCCTTATCCATCTTATTGATGGTTTCAAGCATATTGGTTAATTCTTCAATTCTGTCATTATCAACAGCATTGCCAGTAGTAACACTATACTCATTTTCGCCTTTACTGACCAGGAAAATTCCTCTTCCTGAAAAAAGAAAATCACTTGACATAAAATCATCGGCATGTTTGCTGATATTTTGCAAACATTCAACCATAACATGGAATACTTTCCGCTGAACATTTCCCGGTTCATCATCTTTGGCCATGTTTGATTCAGTCAATGATGTAAAAGCCTTGGTAATCTGATGAGTTATTTCTCCTTCATATACCAGAGTAATTTCATGGGCTTTCATGGTTTTATAGAATTCGTATACAAACTCAAGAAAGCCTTTTACATCTTTTTTATTATCCATAGTACACCTGTGTTAATATATTATTTCAATTAAAATTCAATTCCTATTAATAGAACATCGTCAATCTGTTTATTATCGCCCATCCATTTATTAAAGTCATTAGCAAAGAAAGTATTAAATTCATCCATAGTCAAGCCTTTATTCTCAACAATATTTTCCCTAATTCGTTTTGGAGAATATTTTTTTATTTCCGGACCTCCAAGTTGATCAGATAGTCCGTCTGAAAAGAAAAAGATCTTGTCACCTCTCTTAATATCCAGAATATAGTTTGTAAAATCTTTCTCTTCTTTCTTTCTGTGAGGAATTCCTCCAATGGCTTTCCGATCACCTTTAAATTCTTCAAGTTCACCATTGCGTAACAAATATAACGGACGGTGTGCTCCGGCATATTGAAGCTCTTTTTTACCGTAATTTATTTTACAAAATGCAATATCCATTCCGTCCCGTGCTTCAGCTTCATTATCTTCCTGCTTAAGGGTTCTTCTCACATTGTAATGCAATTCATCAATTATACCTGATGCAGTATGTTCTGATTCGTGATCCACAATATTATTCAATAAAAAATATCCGATAAAGGAAAGCAGCGCACCGGGTACTCCGTGTCCTGTACAATCAACAGCCGCAATATAAATATCATCTCCTTTTTTAAAATACCATGGGAAGTCACCACTAACAACATCGCGCGGTCTGTAGAAAATAAATGAATTGGGAATGAATTCCCTCAGCACCTTGTTGTCAGGAAGTATAGAAGTCTGAATCCGCTGGGCATAGTTTATGGAGTCTTCAATTTTCCTGTTCTTATCCTGAATTTCCTGTTCAATTCTCTTTGCTTCCGTAATATCATGCCCGACAAATAAAATGGTTTCAAGTTCATTTTCATTGAATTCAGGGATAGCATTGAAACTCATTATACGATCTTCTTCAATCCCTTCAATTTTTGCAGGGATGGTTATTTCTGTTGTTGTTTTTTCAGGATTTGCCTTTACCTGTTCAATGGTATCACGAAAATAATTGAAAAGAATGTCTGAGAATTTTACTTCATTAAGGGTTTTGTTGATTAAATCTTTCGATTCGATACCAGTATATGTTTCGACTACAGGATTTGCGTAAAAGAATTGTCCGACAGTACTCAGACGCAATATCATATCAAGTGAATTCTCAGAAAGAGCCTGCATTTTACTCCTCATTCGTTCTTCTTTTTCGGCTCTTTTTCTTTCAGTAATATCCGTTGAGTTAAGGATTATACCGTTTATTGCTGAGTCTGTAAGAAGGTTTCTGCCCGTAGTTTCAAGGAAAATTTTCTGTCCGTTCTTTTTCATGTAAGTATACTGGATACTTACAGGTTCAGAAGGATTGGAAAGCAATTGTTTAAACATGGCACGCATGGCAGTTTCGCCTTTGCGTGTAAGTCTGTCCATATCTTTACCACCCATCATTTCTTCAGGAGTGTATCCGAGGATCTTGATAACCGATGGACTTTCATATGTCAGAACCATGTTTTCATCGTATATGGAAATGATTTCAGAAGCATTTTCTAACAATGAATACAATCTCTTCTGTGCATTCTCAACTTTTTGAATATTTGCCTCCAACTGTTCATTTGACTTTTGCAGTTCTTCCTGTGTAGCTCTCATTTCCTCTGCATTCTGGCGCAGTTGTTCTTCATTCTCCTGCAATTCTGCGGTCATCTTCTGCGATTCTGCCAACAATTGTTCGGTGCGCTGGTTCACTTTCAGGTTGAAAATAGTACGGGCGATAATTTCTCCTAATTCTTTTAACAACCGGATTGTCTGGTCAGGAATTTCTTTTTTGGTAGAAGCAAATTCTATTACTCCCTGAAGTTTTTCATCGGTAACCAGAGGTACCAGAAGGATACTTTGCGGCTTTTGATCTCCCAGAATTCCCGAAGTAATCGTTGCATAGTCTTCCGGTATTTCTGTCCTGTATATATAATCCATCTCATATGCACATTCTCCGATCAGACCATGCCCTATTTTAAATTCCTGATTTATATATTTTTTACGGTTGTAAGCATAGGTAGCAAAGTTTATCAATACTTTGTTTTTCTCATCATACAGGTAAAGTGCTCCCTGGACAACATGAATATATTTTACGAGCGATTGAATTACCTTATTTGATAATTCATCGATTTTAATATTCGTTCGGAGAATTTCAGATATTGTATCTTTTCCTTCCGCAATCCAACTTTGTTCATTTTCCTTTTTTTGGTTGGAGATTAAATTTTCTCTCATCACAAGGAGTGACTGAGCGAGAGCATCATTATGTGTTGAGATATCCAGCTGAGTATTGTAATTTCCTTCGCCTATTTGCTTGGCAAATTCAGCCATGCTCTCTATTTTTTTATCTCTGTCTGCAAGCTGTTCATCATATTTTGCAGTGCTTATTTTTTGCTGGTTCTTAATAAGATAGCTGATCGCTACCAGAATAAATGGAAGGACATCAACCAGAAGCAGTGATGGTATATTCTTGTGCAACAGGATTATTGATGCGGGAGTAACAGGGAGATTATGAACAATAATTTCAATGATCCAGGTAATAACAGGAATTGCAATGCCTATTACAATAGCGACTGTAATAATATTAATCTCTTTAACAAAATATTTTTTATATGAATTCAAAAAGTTCGCCATTCCCTGATTTTATAACTTTTGAATTTGCACCAATTTTTCCGCTACAGGTTTATTCATAGCAGACATAATCTTTTTATGCTTTTCCTGCACTTCAATAAAAATAGCCAATTCAATCAAACCTATGGTTTTTTTCTTATCAACTATTGGCATAAGCAACAGACTTTTAGGGATGCTTTTGCCGAGTCCGGATTCTACATTAAAATAATTTTCCGGTATTTCATCAATCACCATCAATTCCTGTGTCTGGGCTGCCTGACCGTTAAGATTTTCACCTAAGGCAAATCCGGGAATTGGTTTTTCACTTGTTATTGCGTATCCTGATAGAAAGTTAAAATTCTTCTTTTTTGAATCTGCAATATAAAATATGCCCTGCCAGACTTCCAGTTCCTGAGCCAGATTTGAGAGCAATTTTCTTACATAACTTTCAGAAGACTGAAACTTGCCTTTCGGAAGAATATTATTGATCAGGGTATGTATCTCTTCCTCTTTATCTGCAATGATTTCCTTGTCTTCTTTATTTTTGTTAAGTTCATCCAGAAGTTTAATTCTTTCCTCTTCGACTTTCCTGTTTATCTCTTCTTCAATAAGTTTATCATCGGCGACCTTTTTTTGAAACAGAAACCAGTATATTAGTGAAGCAAGAGCAAAGAACAGATAAATAAATGGCCAGATCTTTGGTGAAACACTGTTTTTCATATAACCATTCCAGAAAGAAATGGCCATTAACAAAACAAAGAGTATTGTCATTGCAAACAAGATCTGGAATAGTATTTTATGTTGTTTAAATATCATAAACACTAAAGTTTGAGCAGGAATTTAATGATTTGATCTGAGGAATATACGTAATCGACCTTTGTATGTTGCAGGGCTGATTCAGGCATTGTTTTCACTTCACTTTCCAATGGATCCTGAACAATAGTCACTCCTCCGTTATCTCCAACTTTTTTTAATCCCAGTGCACCGTCACGATTTGCTCCGGAAAGTATAATCCCTATTAATTTTTCTCTGTAAGCATTTGCAGCAGTAATAAACGATAAATCAATTGATGGTCTGGAATGGTTTACAGGTTCATCTGCTGACAGCGATATTCTGTTTGCGAGTTCAATAAACATATGATAATTCGCAGGAGCAAGATAAGCACATCCAGATTTAAGCTGATCTTTATCGGAGGGTTCATAAATAGGGATATTTGATTTCAGAGAAAGTGCTTCAACGAAGCCGGAACGAACATGTTTTAATCTGTGAAGACATAATAATACAGGCAAAGGAAAAGAAGGATTTAGCGAATTTAATATTCGCGTAACAATCTGGAAACTCCCAGCTGATCCTCCTATTATCACAGCTTTGTAATTCATTCCTTATACTACCTTTCTTTTATACACACTTTCGTTTAATTCAACTGCTTCAAATAATCCCTGAGCATTTGTATTGGGTTTAATCTGTTCCTTCAGTCCAATAATTAGTGTACCATAAGCCGATAAACTCTCATGCATTGTTTTTAATACCGTTTCCTGGTGAGATGGATTGAAATAAATAACTACATTTCTCATTAAAATGAGCTTAATGTTTTTGGGTGCATTATTAAAGTTAATATCATCTTTTATAAATTCTACATTTTTTATCAAAGATGTATCACGGACGACATTATACTTTTCCCGCTTAAAGTAATTGCTTAAATCAGAATCTCCCTGAAAACGTTTATAATTTTCGATAGATACTTCATTCTTCTTAAATGGATAAACCCCTGATTTAATATCCTCTATACTATGATTGCTAAAAGATGTAGCGAATATTTTAACAGTATTAAGCAGATCGATTTCCTTTAATAATATGGCCAGGGAATACAATTCGCCACCCGAGACGCAATAAGGCAGCCAGATTTTAAAGTTCATAATATGCTTTTCTTCCAGCGAGGGGAAATAACTTTCCCGCAGCCATCTCCAAACAGACGGGTCACGGAACATTTCAGATGAAGGTACACATAGTTGATGCAAAAAAACATCAAAGAAATCAGGTTCATCTGTAAGTTTTCTGAATAAGCTTTCAGCACTGTTCAGATTGTTTTTTGCAATTACATGTTCTAATCGATATTTAAAGGACGTAAGTGAAAAACTTGAAAAATCGAAATTGTAATGGTTTTTTATCAATCTTATTATTTCTCTTATATCAACTATACCAAGTTCAACCATAAAATTATTACTTAAAATTTACAGTCATGATATTTAATATTCTTACAGTATCTCCATCCTTAGATTTTAAGGGAGAAAATGTATTATTGATTACAATCGGTTTATTATTTAATGTGACCTTTTCAGATAGTTCTACTGTAATTCCGGAAGATACATTGGCAAATAACAGGGTGTCAGTTTTTGTGCCTTTTCCAAAAAGTTCATTGTGTGTTTTGCCTGTAACTTTTTCTGAAGGAAGTTTTAAAAAATCCAGCAGTTTTTGATTTGCAGACAGTATTGTTCCTCCGGTATCATATTCCAAAACATAGAATGACTGATTGATGGCATTCAGAAATCCCTCCAGTTCTTCTTCTCTTCTTGCCGATTCTTCTTGTGTTGCCTTTAACTCTTCCATGTTCTGACGCATTTCTTCTTCCTGTTCTGCCATTTCTGCGGCTTGTTGCTGAGATTTTGACAGGAGTTGTGAAGTTTGCGTATTGATTTTTGTATTAATAATTGTAGAAGCAAGACTGGAGGCTATGCTTTCTCCGGCTTCTATCTGATGAGATTCAAACTTTTTAAGGGATGCAATTTCAATGATTCCGATAAGTTCCTCTTCGTGCATTACCGGGAGCAGGAGTAAGTTGGTAGGAGGAGTGTCTCCCAGGCCGGAGTTTATTTCAATATAATCTTCCGGTATCTCTGAAAGATTGATGGTCTTTTTTTCAATGGCACAGGTCCCGACCAATCCGGTTCCTTTCTGAACCGTTTTTTGTATATATTTTTTTCTGTTGTATGCAAAAGCGGCAACCAGCGTAAGTTCATCTTCGTTGTTTTCATTCACAAGGAACAAACCGCCTTGTATAGCTTCCAGATATTTTACCAGCTCATGAATAAAAATATCCGAAAGTTTATCAAGGTCACTGCTGTTCGTTCTTAGGATGTTTGCAAATTTGGCAACTCCTTCATTCAAATAACGCCTGAGTTGATTTTCCTCAGAATATTTCAATTGCTCTTCACGGGATTTTCTCATGTTTTCTTTCAGTGCGAGCAATGTTTTGCCAAATGTATCTCCTTTGCCTTGCAGAGCAAGATCTGTATCGAATTTTTGTTTTAAAAGATTATCAACGAATATTTTCTTTTCTTTATTGGCTTTGTAGATTTTGTTTAAGTTTTTATTGAGGGATGTAAACTCAAAAGATGCTTCCTGATCAAGTTCAGTAAGCATTAATTTTCCTTTGGATACATCATAGCTGAATTTAACCGATTGAATCAAAGGAAGTCTGATTCGCTTCATTAATAATAAGAGAAGCCATATATATGCCAGGCTAAACAAAGAAGTAAAAATGAAACAAAGCGTAAACGAAATGTTCTTGCTATGATCTATTTTTTGAAATGCAAAATTTTTGAACCTTATGTAGGTATTTGTTAGAGCAGTAAAATCATCCTCAAGATCATAAATTTGCCCTTTTCCAGGACTTATATAACCAATGCGTTCAAGGATCTGTTTCATAACGAGTGCTTCTGCCTTATATTCTTCAAATAAAATTGTCAAGTCGTCATACCCCATAAGAACCATTTCCTGGATTGCAGGACTATACGAGAGATTGTCGATGAGGTTAATTAATTCATTATAAGCTTTGTTGTTGGCAAAATACAGAAATTCGGCTTCCAGGTTTTTAAAATCTACTGCATGAACATACAATTCAGAATCAATTACCGGAAAAAGCTTATTCAGCAGATTCGATGACATGACAGTGAGTTTTTCTGAATTGCCGGAGGTCTGGTTGTTCAGTTCTTCCCTGGAAAGCAGCAAATAATCAACAGATCTTTTGTAATTGTTAATTGCCTGAATAAGGTTGTCATAAACAGGATTTGTATGAAGAACTTTTTTCAAAGGATTTATTTGAACGACAGCATGTATGCTATCTTTGATCATTTCGAGGTATTCTGTTAAGGACAATGCAGAATGCGTTTCGTTTTTAAAAGAAACGCTTTTCTGAAGAGTCAGGTCACCGGCAAAAATATGGGCATTTTGTATGTTTTTTTCAAGTAGTATTATTTTATGAATTGTCGCCTCGTATCTTTTATCAGAATTCTTATATATCCAGAAAACGGAAATACAAATAAGTACGAAAATCACAAAAAATAAGATTTGCAGCAGGAATCTGTTTTTGATATGTTTAAACTTGAAATTCATGATGGTTCATTAAATAAATTAAATTTAGCTTTTGTAATAAGCATGTCCCTTTTTTTGAAATTTAACAGAATAAGAACCTAAAATAGTTTCATGCATTCCCAGTAATAAGCACCCATTATCATAAAGGTTTCTGTGGAAAAGGTCAAATACTTTGCTTTGCAAAGAATAGTTAAAATAAATAATTACGTTACGGCATAAAATAATATCGAATTTAACAAAAAGTGTGTTTCCTTCTTTTACCAGATCATGTTTCTTATAAATGGGTTTTTCCCTTAAAAAATCATTCATCCTTATTGTATCTGCCGCCTTATCGATTGAAAAATACTTATCATAGGGCACATCATAATACTCTTCATAGTTGTAAGGATTTTCTTTTACAACCTTATCGAAGTTATCCAGATAACCTATGTTAAATCGGTATTTGTATTCACCTTTCTGAGCCTGATCAATTACATCCGAATTTAAATCGGTTGCATATATTTTTGTCTTATCAAGCAGGCCCATCTCATTCAGAATAATTAACATTGAATAAACTTCCTGACCTGTGGAACAGCCGGCATGCCAAACGTTGATGACTGAGTTGTTTTTAAGCTTGGGTAAAATTGCATACCTGATGGCGTGCCAAACCTGAGGATCGCGAAAGAGCTCAGTTGTATTTACCGTTACTTCTTTAACAATCTTCTCTACAAATACCTGATCATTCTTAAGTTTATTAATAAGAGAATTAATATTCAGCTTATTATCAGCTAAAATTTTTGTGAGCCTTCTTTTAAGTGATTTTTCAGAATATTCACTGAAGTCATATTTGGAAGAAGTCTTAAGCGCATATATAAATAACTGAAAATCCTGGTCTGTTACCGTCATACAAATC
>JAFGQO010000219.1 GCA_016935615.1 Bacteroidales bacterium | reverse complement strand
CATTTGTCAACCGGATATGTCAGGCTATAACATATAAAAACTTGTATCTAAATAAGAACAATTGAAAAAAAGATAAAAATGAAGAAATTAATTAGCATTTCAATCGGTATTACATTCCTGGTTTTTGGATGTAACAGTCAAACGAACAACAAGGAGACAATTGTTGAAGAATCAAAAGAGATCGTAAAACCTATTTTACTGACAAAGCAAATGTTTCTTGATGAAATTATGGATTATGAGAGCAATCCCAATGAATGGATTTACAAGGGAGAGCTTCCGGGACTTGTTGATTTTTATGCCGACTGGTGTGCACCTTGCAGAATAACGTCGCCTATTATCGAAGATCTTGCACAGGAATATGCCGGTAAAATCCGGGTATATAAAATAGACATTCAGAAGGAGCAGGAACTGGCAGCCGTATTTGGTGTTCGGAGCATACCGACCTTTCTTTTTATTCCTATGGATGACACACCGGTAATGTCTTCAGGTATTGCTCAAACGCCCGAACAGACAAAAGAAATGTTCAGAAGGCAAATTGATGAAATACTGTTACAATAAATTATAGTTATCCATAAATATTAACACTCCTTATTTTTTATTTTCCTGTATTGTACCTTTGTAAGGTAATCAATTTCCTGTCTTTATGTTTTTAGTATTTGATACAGAGACAACGGGACTTCCCAAAAATTATAATGCCCCGCTTACTGATTCTGATAATTGGCCGCGCATGGTGCAAATAGCTTGGCAGTTGCATGACAAGACCGGGAAATTGATGGAGGTCAAAAACTACATTGTTAAACCTGAAGGCTATACAATTCCTTATAGTGCCGAGAAAGTGCACGGTATTTCAACTGAAAAAGCATTAAAAGAAGGCAAAGATCTTACATGGGTTCTGGATGAGTTTAATAATACCCTTGCCAAAACCAGATTTTTAGCCGGGCATAATGTTGAGTTCGATATTAGCATTACAGGAGCAGAATATCTCAGGAAAAATATACCAACGGATTTTCTTAAACTGCCAACGATTGATACAAAAGAAGAAAGTACTGATTTTTGTGCTTTGCCCGGGGGCAGGGGAGGTAAATACAAATGGCCAAATCTTTCTGAGTTGCATACAAAATTGTTTGGAGAAGACTTTGAGGAAGCTCATAATGCTTCAGCGGATGTGGTTGCAACAGCACGATGTTTTTTAGAGCTTTTAAGGCTTGGAATAATCGATCCTGTCAAGTATGGACTTTCCACGTCATTTACCGGGGAGTTTCGCAAGCACAACAGGGAAATGATCAAGCCCATTGAAATTCGTATTGAATCCAATAAAATTGCTGTTGCGGAGGCAGAACTTTCTCCTGATGATGCCCAGTCTGAAAAGATTATGAAACCTGATGTATCTCTTCCTTTTACACATTTGCATGTTCATACACAGTATTCAATTCTTGATGGTGCAGCAGATATAAATGGTCTTATAACCAAAGCCAAGGCAGATGGGATGGTTGCATTGGCGATTACTGATCATGGCAATATGTTCGGGGTAAAGGAATTTCATTCTATTGCAAGAAAAAAAGGGATAAAGCCGATATTAGGCTGCGAAGTATACGTTTCTAACCGCACCAGATTTGATAAATCCGAGAAAACAGATGGAGGAGGAAAGCATTTGGTGTTACTTGCAAAGAATATGGAAGGTTATCACAATCTTGTTAAGCTGGTTTCTTTTGGATGGACGGAAGGTTTCTATTATAAGCCCAGAATTGATATGGAGCTTCTAAGGAAATACAATAAAGGATTAATAGCATGTTCTGCATGTTTACATGGAGTAATATCTTCGGTATTACTGCACGAAGGAATTGAAGAGGCAAAAGAGAAAATTCTGGAATTTAAGGAAATATTTTCTGAAGATTTTTATCTGGAACTACAACGACATAAATCCGGAATTGCTGAAATTGATGAGGAAGTATACAAAGATCAGGTGTTTGTTAATACAAACATGATTCAATTGGGAAAAGAAACAAATACACCCTTAATAGCAACAAATGATGTTCATTTTATCAATGAAGAAGATGCCGAAGCGCATGACAGGTTATTATGCATCAGTACAGCATCTGATATTGATGATCCTAACCGGCTAAGATATACACATCAGGAATGGTTCAAAACTCAGCAGGAAATGCGGGATTTGTTTTCCGACATACCGGAAGCCCTTGAAAACACTCATCGCATAGTTGAAAAAATAGAAGAATTGAAACTCGATTCTTCGCCTATAATGCCTGAATTTCCAATTCCAAAGGAATTTGGGACACTTGAAAGTTACCGTGAAAAATACACCAAAGATGATCTGGTAAAAGAAATATCAGAAACATCCTATAAAAGATTGGGCAATCTGGAAAAGGTATTGAGGGTGAAACTTGAGGCAGATTATCTTCAGCATTTGGTATATGAGGGTGCAAGGTATCGTTATGGGGAGCCGCTGGATCTTTCTGTGAAGGAAAGGATCGACTTTGAGTTGAATACCATTAAATCAATGGGGTTTCCCGGTTATTTTTTAATTGTATGGGATTTTATCAGGGCAGCGCGTGAGTTGGGAGTATCAGTAGGTCCGGGCCGTGGATCAGCTGCAGGTTCAGCTGTTGCCTATTGTCTTCAGATAACAGATATTGATCCGATAGAGCACGATCTGCTGTTCGAAAGATTTCTGAACCCTGATCGTATTTCTATGCCTGATATGGACATTGATTTTGATGAAGACGGGAGGGAGAAAGTATTGAAATATGTTGTTGATAAATACGGAGCCAAGCGTGTTGCTCATATTATAACTTTTGGCACCATGGCACCAAAAATGGCTATTCGGGATGTTGCTAGGGTACAAAAGCTTGAACTTGCTGAAGCTGACAGGTTGGCTAAGCTTGTACCTGAAAGACCAGGCACATCATTTAAAAAGGCGTACGAAGAATCCCCGGAACTGTTGGAGGAGAAGGAGAGTCCCAATGCATTGATTTCCCAGACCCTTAAGTATGCGGAAGTTCTTGAAGGATCTGTAAGACAAACCGGGGTGCATGCATGCGGTATCATTATCGGTAAAGAGGATCTGGAAGAACATATTCCGGTTTGCACTAATAAGGACACTGAATTGTATGTGACCCAGTTTGACGGGAAACATATTGAAGCAGTGGGCATGCTGAAAATGGACTTTCTGGGATTAAAGACCCTCTCAATTATCAAGGATACAATTGAAAATATTAAGCAATCAAAGGGCATTGATATTGACATCAAGAAGATTCCAATGGATGATACCAAAACCTTTGAATTGTATAGTAAGGGTGAAACAACAGGTTTATTCCAGTTTGAATCACCAGGCATGAAAAAACATTTGAGGGCACTTAAACCTAATCGATTCGAGGACCTCGTGGCGATGAATGCTTTATACAGGCCAGGTCCTATGGACTACATACCAAAATTTATTGCCCGAAAACAAGGTCGTGAAAGAATAGAATATGATCTGCCGGAAATGGAGGAATATCTTAAGGATACTTATGGCATTACAGTTTACCAGGAACAGGTGATGTTGCTTTCGCAGAAACTGGCAGGATTTACCAAGGGCATGGCTGATTCCTTAAGAAAAGCAATGGGGAAAAAGATCAAATCAATGATGGATGATCTGAAAGAAAAATTTGTAGAGGGGTGTCAGAAAAATGGTTATAAAGAGAATGTGATCAATAAAATCTGGAGCGATTGGGAAGCTTTTGCCCAATACGCTTTTAACAAATCACATTCTACATGTTATGCTCTTGTTTCATACCAGACTGCTTATTTAAAAGCTAATTATCCGGCTGAATTTATGGCAGCTGTGCTTAGCCGTAATTTAAGTGATATTAAGAAGATTACTTTTTTTATGGAAGAGTGTAAACGCATGGGCTTGCATGTTATGGTACCTGATATAAATGAAAGTCATTCAAGATTTACAGTGAACAAGGACGGGAATATTCGTTTTGGACTGGCAGCTATAAAAGGTCTGGGAGAATCAGCCGTACACCATATCATTGAAGAAAGAGAAAAAAAGGGATTGTTTAAAAACATATATGATTTTGTTGAAAGACTGAACCTGAATACAGTGAACAAAAGAAGTCTTGAAGCTCTTGTAATGGCAGGAGGTTTTGATAGTTATAAAGAAATAGAAAGATATCAGTATTTTCTTACCGACAGAGAAAACATGACATTAATAGATCAGTTAATTCGGTATGGTAATCTGGTTAAATCACAACAGACAAATACTCTCTTTGATGATGACTCAAGCTATATCAATGCTCAGAAAAAGCCCGAAGTTCAAAATGGACAGCCCTGGGCTCCATTGGAGAAATTAAACAAAGAAAGGGACCTTATCGGGGTTTTCTTATCATCACATCCTCTGGATGATTACAAACTGGAACTTGATAACTTCACAAATTGCACCTTATCAGACTTGAAAGATATCGATCTTGTGAAAGGCAAGGAACTCTCAGTAGCCGGGTTAGTGACTGAAGTAAGACATTTAACGACCAAAACAGGAAGACCTTTTGGTTCTTTCGTTATTGAGGATTACACAGATTCTTATAAGCTTATGCTATTTGGCAGAGATTATGAAGATTACAGAAAGTACCTGTATGAAGGTTATTCACTGTTAATAAAGGGAACTTTGCAGCCGAGTCAATGGCGCAGAGATGCAAATTCATGGGAGTTTAAAGTTAAATCCATGATTATTTTAAACAATGCAAGAGAGGACATTGTTAATAATCTTGCGATCAGAATAGCCTTAAAAGACATCAATGAAAAACTCATTAAGGAAATTCGCGAGAAAACAAATCAATACAATGGCAAAACGAATGTTAAATTTTATATTTATGATGAAGAAGAAGGGATTACTTTAGAGATGTTTTCGAGAAATACGTCAGTTTCAGTTACAAATGAACTGATAGAATACCTTAATAAAAAATCTGAAATAGAGTTTAAGGTCAGTTGATCATTTGTCGTCGAGAGGCTTTTGAATTTTATTAAATTTGTTATATACAGCAGAGAGTTTTTAATTAATAAACAAATCATTGAAATGGCATTAGAAATAAATGATTCAAATTTTGAGGAAATTGTCCTGAAAGCAGAGAAACCTGTAATTGTTGATTTTTGGGCAGAATGGTGCGGTCCATGTCGTATGGTTGGGCCAATTGTTGCAGAAATAGGAGAGGATTACAAGGATAAGGTAATCGTTGGGAAACTGGATGTTGATAACAATCCCGAAATCGCCAGGAAATTTGGTATAAGAAATATACCCACGATACTGTTTTTTAAAAATGGAGAAATAAAAGATAAGCAAGTGGGAGCTGTACCTAAAAGTACACTGGTAAAGAAATTGGATGCCCTTTTATAGTCAGAATGATCATCGTATTTGAAAGCTATCATAATTAGTTCCTTACGATTTTAACTTTGAATAACTATTTGTGATGGTTTTCTTTTTTAAAAGTTATGATAAAACTATTTCGTAGAAATCAGCAAGCATTTATTCTCTTCATTGTTTTTTATTCTTTTTTTTCCGTTTATAGTGTTTACATAGTTCGTGCGAAACAACAAAATCTGCCCATTCCCTTTCTTTTACCATTTTTGGCAAATTATAAGAATTTACTGTTTACACTTGATAGTTCCGGTTTCATATTGTCTCTTTTTACAGCATTAATATTACTTTTTGCAGGATTCTATTTAACCAGAATATGCATCAAATTTTTAATTATTCAAAAAAGGGTTCAATTTCCTGCCGTTTTTGTTATTTCTGTGTCCTCTTTTGCATTGCATCAGGAACTTTTTTCAGAAATATTAATAGCGGTTGTATTTGTCCTGATTATTATTCAGCGGATTTTTAACAATCCGGCAGACCACAAAGCATCTCTGAGGTATCTGGACGCCGGCATACTATTGGCAATAGCTAGTTTGTTTTATTTCAACATCATTTTCTTATTGCCCTTCCTGTGGATTTCACAGGTTACTCTTCGTCAATTCAATTGGAGAGAACTGTTGTATACTCTTATTGGGTTGTTTCTGCCATTTCTTTATATTTTTTCCGGGTATTTTATTCTTGATAAATCAGTGAAGGAGATGGCAGACATGCTTTTTCAATGGTTGACCCTTGATAAAGTAGTAAGTTTTAACTGGCAATTTTTAGCTGTACTGGGTTTGTACCTTTTTATTATGATCATTGCAAATTTTCACGCTTTGCGCATCTATGCCACAGCTAAGGTTCAGGTTAGAAAGAATTATCAATTGGGATTTTACTTTTTTATCAATGTTCTTTTAATGTACTTGTGTATTCCTTCGGTTGGAATCGAAATATTTATACTTTTGTCAATTCCTGTATCAATACTTTTGTCTTCTTATTTTAGTGATTGCAGGAATAATTTTTTTAATAATATTCTGTTTTTACTTCTTCTTATTGCACCTTTGGCATTGAATATATTTGGCTGAAAAAAAAGCTGTCGGGGAGAAGACAGCTTTCGGCAGTAATGATATTTCTGTTTGTATCAGAGCTTTTTAACAAAAGACAAAATTCCAACAGATTCTCCGGGTTTACCTTCTTTAAAAGAAATGAACACATGGTAAACGCCTGTCTTTTGACACTTAAAATCGAAAAAAGGAAATTCTTTACCGGTTGAACTAATGTAAGTGCTACCCTGCAATACATTCATATCAAAAAGCTGAAGGATAGCTTCTCCTTCAGAATCAGGAGCAGTACATATTGAGAAACGATATTGTGTGTTTTTACTCAGAACCATTGAAAATTTGGCTGAAGGTGGTTTTCCGCCCGGAATGCCAGCATCCAATTTCACAATAAAATCCTTTAAATAGGTAACATTTCCGGCACTGGCGGCACACTGAGCAACTAATTCGACATTGTCTTGAGCAATTATTTCACTCGTAAAGAAAATCAATGAAAGGAATATGTATTTCAGGATATTTTTCATATTAATTACTGATTAGCTTGTTTCGGATTTGTTCTGTTTTTTCAATTATGCTGTTCAGTCTGTTGTCTGAAATTTCAACCATACTAACATCTTTTTGCACGATAACCAACATTCCGTCTTCTTCAATAGCCACAGGTTCTCCTTTTGTGATAGTAATCGTAACATCGTTAAATTCATTCTTGATGATAGTAAGATCTTCAATGAGTTTACGAAAATACTTATCAGATTTATAATTTTCAAGAATAAGCATTAGCTGATCCATAATAATTTTCTGTTCTCCAATTCTTTCTGCAATTTCAGGATGTGGATCTGCTTTTGCTACCTGGGTGGCAAGGTAAAGTCCTTCCATCCATACACCGGTAACCATTAATGTACTCAAATTGCTTCGGTTATCGCTCCTAAGGTATTTGTCCATCTGGTTAAAACTATGCACAGAAATATACATCAGCGAATCCAGGTTTTGATTACTCTGTGCCAGTCGTTTGAGAGTTGTGAAATCAAAAAATTGGCCAACCCTTACTCCATCTGCCAGAGTTTTAATGGCAGTAATGTAATCAATTACGGAGTTTGTTTTGTTATAAATATTGAGATAGCCAAGATCTGCAGCATAAATTCCCAGATGAAATGCTTGTTGATAACTTGTTGTTAAATCATCTACTTTATCAGTAGGAGCCAAATATTTTCCTGAAAAATCAGCATTAAGGCTTTTGACCAACGATGCCATTTCAACAGGTGAGGAAATATTCTGAACGATATTCTGCATTACTTCTTCAGAAATTTCTAATACGCCTTCATTAACAATATCATCGGGGACTTCAAATTCATCTTCTGTTTTTCGTTCTCCTCCCGATTTACAAGCGAAAAGTAAAAGGCTGACAACAAGAAGCGCAAAAATTCTTTTTATCATAGCTCTCTGTATTTGTTGTTGCGGATTAAACAAATGTAACAATTAGTATAAAGATATTAAAAATCTGTTTTAGTAAAAATCTATTTTTTCTTCAAGTTTTCCCCAAGGCCCAGTAATCTTCTGAATACATCGAAGTATAACTGGACATATAATATACATGTCAATATCCAAATTACCACCATATTAAACCAGTAGGTATCATAGTATTTTCCAAGAAAATGCTTTTGTGGTGCAAAAAAATGTGTTCTGAAACTTAATGCATGCGAAGGAATAGGTATTTCATAGATCGGATCTATATGTTGAATCAGTTGATGCCTGTATTCCAGTATTTTATTTTTTTCATATACTTTTTTTAATATGTCGGCAATGCTTTCATTAAAATAACGATCTCTTCGTTCCTGATATTTTTGCGGATAGTTTTCAAGAAGATACGTAATACTGTTTTGACGTTTTCTGTTGGCCAACTGAAAAACACTTGCGTAAAAACTGTCAAGTTGTTTCAGGTATTCATACACCCTTCTTGCAGTATTGGAATCAAAGTTTTGTTTATTAAGTTCATTTATAGGATCATAAAGCACAGGTTTCACCAGCAATTCCCCATTTTGTTTAAGAGCAGGTTCATTTGCAATCAATTTCATTCGTGTGTTTTCTTTTTTTATTTCATTGATTAATAATATAAGATCACTCTTTGTAGCGTCAACCTGATTAATGTTTCTTATTTCCTTATCAATTCTGTTAAGTCTTTTACGCATTTCAGGAATGTAATACACTTTTTTAAAATCGGCCATACTTTCCAGCCTCTCAAGATCATAAAATTCCCTGGTAAACTTATTGTTTTTAAATTGATGAACCATAAGGGCTTCATACCCCCATTTTGTGACCATAAATTCTGCAATAAAGGGAACCTTATCAACACGCCCGATTTTCTGATTGAGTTTATCAAAACTAAACATTGCGCCGCTGAGTATCATCATGGGGATCATGATCAACGGGATAAGGATATAAATAGTAACTGCCGAATCAAAAGTGGCCGAAATATTAAGACCAAGTATATTGGCAAATGCCGCTGTGGAAAAAAGAGTGAGCCAGTAAATAAAGTTCATTCCTTTAATACCCAGGATATTGTTTGCAATGATCACGAAGAGAAAGGTCTGGATCGCACTGATTATGAATAAAATAAATATTTTTGAAACAAGGTAACTTGATCTGCTAAGATTAAGGAATTTTTCCCGTTTCAGTATTTTCCTGTCTTTTACTATTTCTTCGGCACTAACCATCAATCCCAGGAACAGGGCAACAATAAGCGACATGAATATAAAAATATGCAGGTTTTCATTGACCCTGAAAATATAAATTTTAGAGTTAGGATCTTCAATATATCTGATAAGGTACGATAAAATAAAGCCAAGAACAGGAGCTTCGATTAAATTTAACAGTACGTATTGTCTGTTGCTTATCTTTGACAGAAAATCGCGGATCCCGTAAATCCTTAACTGCGAAAACCAATTGGGGATATTCAGGGTTTTAGGCGGTTTTTCTGATATAGTATCAACTTCTTCCGGCGAGAAATTGGTCTTGTAATTTTCTTCCCATTTATCAGGGGATACTTTGCGTATATCGGTGTAATTTCCAAACTCATCGACCACATGTGCTTCAATAATATTAAACAGAAGCTCGGGATTGACATTTCCACAAGTCTGACATTCTCCAACTTCGCTGTTGATCTGGGCATCCATCTTTTTAAAATACATAATACCTTCCACCGGATTGCCATAATAAATCATATAACCTCCGATATCCAGAATGATCATTTTATCAAACATTTTG
>JAFGQO010000218.1 GCA_016935615.1 Bacteroidales bacterium | reverse complement strand
TGTCCTTTGCTGGAATCTTGTAATCACTCATAAGTTAATCTCCTTTTCGTTTTCAAAAAGTGTCAACTTATTTCAGGAAAAGACATTGTCCGGGTTTGTACCTTAAATGAATATGCATAGGAGGTGCATCTGTAATTTTCCCGGGATTAAAAATGCCGTATGGGTCCCATGTCCGCTTAATTTTCCTTAACAACTGGTAGTTTTCTTCTCCAATCATAAATGGAATAAACTCACCCCGTAAGCGTCCGTCGCCGTGCTCCCCGCTTAAAGAACCTCTGTAAGTTTTTACCAGCTTTGCAATTTCAAGGGCAATGGTATGAAATTGCTCTACACCTTCTTTTGTCTTCAAATTAATAATCGGTCGCAGATGCAATTCACCGGTACCTGCATGTGCATAAAATACACAATTCAATCCCTCTTCTTTCAACACAGCGTTAAAATCATTTATATATTCCGGCAATACTTCAGGATGCACGGCTGTATCTTCTATTACCGAAACCGGCTGGGTATCCCCGGGAATGTTTGAAAGCAGCCCGAGTCCTGCTTTTCTGAGTGCCCAGACTTTTTCAATATCCGTATTGAATAGTAAAGGGAATTCATAGCCGAATCCTGCTTTTTTAAATTCCGCAATAAGATCTTTTGTCTTCTTTTTGATTTCTTTCCTGCTTTCGTGCATGAATTCCACACAAAGAAGAGCTCCCGGATTTCCCTTTATAAAAAGGAAATCCTGACTGTGTTTAAAACTGCTTTTTGTACATTCAAGAATAATATTGTCAATAAGTTCAACTGCTGCCGGATGATGTTTTAATGCTATTAAATTGGCTTTCAATGCCTCAGCAATGCTTTTATGATGAACTACCAGCAGACCTTTTTCAGAAGGAGGCAGATCAACCAGGTTTAGCTTTATTTCCGTAACAAACATCAAGGTTCCTTCTGACCCACAAATTAAATTGCAGAAATTAAAAGGGATACCCTTGTCAACAAAAGGTTCAGTATCCATTAAAAGATCAATAGCATACCCGGTGTTTCTACGTTTTATTCCCGGATCAGGAAACTCTGTGAAAATTCTTTTTCGGTTTGCAGAATCGGATAATGTGCTTTCAATATTTCTATATATTTCACCTTCAAGTGTTTCCAGTTTACATTTCTCCAAAAATTCTGATTTCAATAAGGTTTTAAACTGAACCTCAGAACCATCACTCAAAAATCCGTGCAATTCCAGCGTATGATCACGTGTGCTCCCATAAGTCAGTGAATGAGCACCACAGGCATTGTTCCCAACCATTCCGCCAATCATGCATCTGCTTGAGGTTGATGTTTCAGGACCAAAATACAAACCATATGCTTTCAAATGCATATTCAACTCATCAAGGACTACACCCGGCTGAACCCTGACCCATTTTTCTTCTGCATTTACTTCCAGAATAGCAGTAAGATACTTTGATGTATCAACAATAATTCCTTCTCCCACAACCTGACCTGCAAGAGAAGTGCCTGCAGCTCTTGGTATTATTGGTACATTGTTCTCATTTGCAAACAGAATAATACGATGAATGTCCTTTACAGACCGCGGGATGATTACTGCCAAAGGCATTTCCTGATATGCAGAAGCATCTGTTGCATAAAGAATCAGGTCTGTTTTACTCAATAATACTTCACCTTCAATTTGATCCTTTAATTTCTTAATTTTATCTTCAATCATCTCTGCTATAATTAGTATTTCAGCATAACACTAAAGGATTTTCGATACATTCCGAATAATTTATAAAAATGCAAATATATATTCCTTTTGCTTGCATTTTGTTATGAAGCAACCTAATTTAGTTCGCTTTATTAATTTTTGTTAAACCATAAATCAATGAAAACAAAATCATTTTTTTTATTGGCCATTGTTGCCATGATTTTTTCATCGTGCATGAAAAATGATCAAAAGCCCCCGCGCTTGGATCTTGAAGATTTTTTTAAAAATCCTGAAAAAGCATATTTTAAAATCTCTCCCGGGGGACAATTCATATCCTTCACGGCTCCGTATGAAAGTCGAATGAATCTTTTTATCCAGGAGGTTGGGCAGGATTCTATACAGCAAATCACTTTTGAAACAGATCGTGATATTGCAGGATATCTCTGGGCGAATGATAACCGGATTCTTTATATCAAAGACGAAAACGGCAACGAGGATTTCAAATTGTATGGAGTAAATCGGGATGGTGGAAATCCGAAATGTCTGACTTGTTTTGAAGGTGTCAGAACACAGATTATTGATGATCTGCCTGATCAACCTGCTGAAGTGATAATCGGTCTTAATAAAAGATCGCCACAGGTATTTGATCCTTATCGATTGAATATCGAAACAGGTGAAATGAAACTTCTTGCAGAAAATCCCGGAAATATTGTTGGCTGGATCACAGATCATGACGGAAAATTAAGAGTTGCATTTGCCATTACGGACGGAGTGAATCATACTGTACTATACAGAGATCATGAGGAAGATGAATTTAGGGAAGTACTTACGACCAGTTGGCGTGATAACTTCAATCCTCTTTTTTTCACATTTGATAATAAAATGCTATATGTCTCATCAAATCTTGGAAGGGACAAACAGGAAATTGTAATTTTCGATCCACAGACCGGTGAAGAAGTAGAAACCCTGTACAAAAATGATGAAGTCGATGTAAGTGGTTTGCAGTATTCAAGAAAACGCAAAGTACTTCTTTCCGCATCCTATACAACAGACAAAAGACAGTATCATTTTTTCGATGAAGATGCACAGATACAATATGAATTTTTGCAGCAGGAGCTTCCCGGTTACGAAATCTATATTTCGGCTACGGATACTGCAGAAACAAAATATGTTGTAAGAACTTACAGTGACAGAAGTCGTGGCGCATATTACTTCCTGGATTCAGAAACAAATGAACTTTCTAAAATAGCGGATATAAGTCCATGGTTGAATGAAGATGATCTGGCAGAAATGAAACCCATCAGTTATCAAAGCAGAGACGGATTAACCATCCATGGATATTTGACTCTTCCGAAAGGGTATAAAGCAAAAAACCTTCCTGTTGTCATTAACCCGCACGGTGGACCCTGGTACAGGGATTCCTGGGGTTTCAATCCTGAAGTTCAGCTGCTGGCCAACCGTGGCTATGCAATACTTCAGATGAATTTCAGAGGATCAACAGGTTATGGTAAAGAATTTTGGCTGAAATCAGTAAAACAATGGGGACGCAGTATGCAGGACGATATTACAGATGGAGTCAACTGGTTAATCAATAAAGGCATTGCAGATCCCGAACGTATTGCTATTTACGGCGGAAGTTATGGAGGCTATGCAACACTTGCCGGACTTACTTTTACTCCTGATGTATATGCATGCGGTATTGACTATGTGGGAGTATCCAACATGTTTACTTTTATGAATACTATTCCGCCTTACTGGGAACCGATGCGTGAACTTTGGTATGAGCTTGTCGGAAATCCCGTTAAGGACAGCCTCCTGCTGGCCGAAGTATCGCCTGTATTTCATGCTGACAAAATTCAGGTTCCCTTATTCATTGCTCAGGGTGCAAATGACCCAAGGGTAAACAAAGCTGAATCGGATCAAATGGTAGAGGCTCTGAAACAAAGAGGTATTGAAGTTGAATACATGGTAAAAGACAATGAAGGACATGGGTTTCATAACGAAGAAAACAGGTTTGACTTCTACAGGGCTATGGATGCATTTCTGGCCAAGCATATCGGTGACTCGGTTCAGACTGCCAATTAACCAAGAATATTAGCTGATCAATAATAAAAAGCTGTCCAAAAAGTTATAAATTTAAGAAAATGCCACAAAGATCCTAAGTCTTCAAAAATCACAAAATATTGATTATCAAAACATTATTACTTTGTGAATCTTCGTGTTTTAGTGATTTGGTGGCATGAAATTAACTTTTTGGACAGCTTTTTATTTAATATGTACTAATTATCTCATTGTCAGATTAATACAATAGCGGTCAATGATTCATTCACAATGACCGGAGTTATTTACCGATACCTTATACCCTCCAAATACCTTCAATTGCGAAGACATCTTTGGCATTGATCCTCATGTTCCCTCCGGATCTTATATGGCCCGATATATCCGTTTTCAGTCCATCGGATATTTTTTCAGGCCCAGGTTTTTCCAATGAAGATAAAAACAGTATCTGACACAATATGCCAGGATCATTCTGATCTGTTAAATCATTCGGAATACACTGAAATATGATAAATAACATAAAAAAGGAATGTGCTAAAATTTGTT
>JAFGQO010000217.1 GCA_016935615.1 Bacteroidales bacterium | reverse complement strand
CTCGTTGTGCTTCCGGATCTCTTCGCTCAGTTTTTCATCTTCTTGCTGTGTGCATAAATAACCGTCTTCTATCAGTTCTTTCTGTTTTTCATTGAATTTTCTGATCTCAGACGAATATTTCTCCAGCTCTTTGAGTTTCTTTTCTTCAATACGTGTTATGCGCCTATCCTCTTTGTGATTCAGTTTATTGATTTGTCTGTTGTATTTCGAATCATAATCAACAATCTCATTGCGTTTTGATTGTTGCATTTCCAAAATCTGTTCGTTATATTTTCTGATTTCCTCACTGTACCTGGCTTCTTCTTTAAACTGATCCTGTAATTCTCTTTGCTTCAGATTCATTGCCGCTTCATTTTCTTTCTCAATTCGCTTCGAACTTCGTGTATTGATCAACTCATCTGTCTTTTGCCTTTTTTCAATCTCTGCCAATGATTTTTTAACTTCTTTCTGAGTTTTTTTTGCTGCTTTTAATTCAGCGTTTTCAATTTTCCTTCTTTCCCTTTTCATCTGCTTTTGTTCTTTTCTTTCACTCATCCTGGCTGACATTCTCACAAATTTTTGTTCAATTCGCTTGTACAAAGGGATCTTTACTTTATCAATACTGTAATCCTTTCTCTTTTGGGTCTTAATAGTCTTTTTTGATCGTTCATCATTGCCGGAATAGTCTTGCGAATAACAATCCACAAATATAGCCGAAACCAAAATAAGTGATATGATAAGAAGGATTCTGGAAAACATAATAACAATGTTTTCAGATTTTTACGCGATAGAAATCAAATAGTTATAACAAAAAGAGAATTACTTGGAATTGAAAAATAATTCTTAACAGTTAACTCACAAAATGCAATTCAATCAACATCGCATTGCAAATTAAAAACGGTGATTTCAGGCATAAAACCGACTCTTCCCGGAAATCCTATATAGCCTATTCCGACATTCACATATAAATATTGAGATTTTTCCATATACAAACCGCTCCAGCGGGGGTATTTCCATTTTATGGGGCTCCACTTTATCCCTGGTATATTGATGCCAAATTGCATTCCATGGGTATGACCGGAAAGAGTAAGATCAATATCTGTCTTGTCTAGTACTTCTGCATCCCAATGAGAAGGATCATGAGACATTAATATTTTAAATGGCAGCGATTGAATTTTGCCAAGCGCCTTGTTCAGATCACCGTATTGAGGAAATGGAGGCAAACCCCAGTTTTCAACTCCCGCTATACCTATTTTATCTTTCCCCTTTTCAAGTATTACTGAATCATTGCGTAAAAGCACAAAGCCGGCTTGTTTCTCATAGTCATATAACCTATGCATATTTGCAGTATGTTCTTCCTCACTATCCCAGGAAACATACTCCCCGTAATCATGATTTCCTAAAATGGAATAAACACCATATTCGGCATTGATTTTCTTAAGAAGAGGGATAAATATCTGCATTTCTTCTGCTACATTATTGACAATATCCCCTGTAAACAAAATCAAATCGGCGTTTTGTCGGTTAATCAGTTCAATTGCTTCTCCCACTCTTTCAGTATGGCCATGAAAACTGCCAATATGCCAATCCGAAATCTGAAGAATTTTAAATCCGTCAAATGCTGTCGGAAGATTCTTAAAATTCAGTTTAATATTTTTCACCTGGTAGTTGAATCTCCCTATGATAATTCCATGAGCTACAGATAAAAAGGGAATAGCTGAAATAACAATACCTATTTTTGAAAGAAACTCCGTTCTGCTCATAACACTACCTGTTGCGGCCGTTTGTGATTCAGGTGAACTAAATCTGGTCATTATCCATCCAGTGAGTCTTACAATATCATTCCCAAGCTGAAATATGACAAATACAATCTTTGGAATATAAAACAGCATAAACATTCCCATCAGAAAATACCAGATACGAAATTTACCGGTAGTCATTACCTCGCGCATCCGGAAACTTATAATAATTGTAATAATCAGAATAACCAAGGGGACCATCCAGAATGCAATATAAATAGATAGACGCCAGAATACAGGAAGATCACCGGTAAGTATTTTTATTCCTCTGAATGAATACTGATCAATGAGAAAGATTATTGCAAACAATATTATGGCAAAAACAATCGAACCTCTCATAGATATTTTGTTTTACCGGATACTTAAAAATATTCTATCTCCAATTCATTTTATAAGGTATATCTAACTAATTATCAATATGAATCAGATTCATTTTTTTTCAATATCAAATTAAAGATATAGCCTTGCTTTTTTTTGTACATAGTTACAAAAAGACAAAGAATACAACAACCTGACAGCATGAAATGTTTTCGCCGGTGTATTGAATCTCTGTACATGTTTGTATTTGAACGACAAAAATACACAACAGAAACTTAAGATTCAGTTAACATCCAGGTTTCATTGCCATGATAATTTTGTTTTTAACAAAACTCCGGCCATGATTGCTTCTTAACAATCTGATTGATTTACCTGGAAAAGAACATGATTATGCAATGCTTGAAGAGAATCTCAACCAAAACCTGGTTTTGCATTCAGGAGATCTGCAAACCTTGCACCGTATTGTGGATAATCTGAGACTAAAAATACAATACAGTGCATTTCAACAGGGCAGCAAACTCTTCATTAAGACCTTCCGGATTATAAGCCCTGAGCTGATTATTGCCTGATACATCCATCTGTTCGATACTTTGAATAATGTTTTTGTTTTCGTATATTTAATAGGAAAACTAAAAAGATTCATTATGAAACGAATATTTACTGTATTGGTACCGATATTAGTATTATCAGGCCTGAATGCACAAATGGCTGATATCCTTCTCCCTTCTGAAATGGACAGAGAGAAAACAGTGCATCATAAAGGATTTTCATTTTCTTATAATACGAGTTACCTTATGCCGTCATGGGTTAGTTACAAGGTCACGAAAGCACAAATCAACACAACTGAAAAAATAAAGGCGAAATATAAACCTGATCCGATGATCAATACCAGATCAGCTTCCAAAAAAGATTACAAACAGGGCGGTTATATCATGGCTCAGTTTGTCAATTACCTTGATGTAAAACAAATTCCCGGTGCTGTTGAAGAAACTTTTTATTTAAGTAATATTGCCCCTATGAAACTGGCCTATTACAATCACATCTGGTTGAAAACGGAAAATTTGATACGCCTGTGGACTACCAATAATAGTGGATTGTATGTTGTATGCGGACCAATACTGGCTGATTCTCCTTTTCCGACAATTGGGGATAACAAAGTTAGTGTACCCAAACGTTTCTATAAAGCAGTATATGATCCTGAAAATCAAAAGGCGATAGGTTTTATTTTTAAGAACGGAACCTCATCCGGTACACTTAAATCGTATGCTGTGACCATTGATGAGATTGAAAAAGAAACCGGGATAGATCTTTTTCCATCGGTAGATGATGAAACAGAAAAGAAAATTGAAGCCGAATTAAATGAGGACTGGAATTTTGAAGTTCTTGAATGATCGTTCAATAATTCATATTAAATCAAAACAAAATACCTGAGTTTTCGTAAGTTTATTTTATTTCAGTTTATAATTATTCTGTAACCCAAAAGAATTCTCCCATGAAATCGTTTATAAATCCTATCCTGTTTACAAGCTGGTTAATATTTTTTACCGATATAACTATTGGTCAATTTCCCGAATTTCAGTATTATGAAATCGGCCATACGGATCAAATGCTGCTGGGACAATCCTCCCTTACAGATCTTGATAATGATGGGGATATGGATCTTATTATCGGGGCAAGCGGAAGTACTATCTGGTGGTTTGAATACATTGATCCGGAAAAGTGGGACATGCATGTGTTGGGAGATGATGCTCTGACCGATAAAGGCGGAACAGCATTTGATGTTGATGGCGATGGAAATATTGATCAGGTCTCAGGAGGTAGCTGGTACCGGAATCCCGGGAACAACGCTGATATATGGGAGCGATTTGAGAATGGATCCATTTATGCTTACGATAACATTCATGGCGATTTCAATAAAGATGGAGTGAATGAACTGGTATCTGTTAGTCCTCAGGAAGGATCGTTTGTTTACTTCATTGGATCCAATCCCGAAAAAAAATGGAAAAAGATCAAGTTGGGAGATGGAGTACCGGGAGGTATTTCACCCGGCGGAATTGGCGATCTTGACGGTGATGGAGATCTTGATATTGTCAGAAGTGATGTATGGTATGACAATGCAAACGGAGATGGTTCCAAGTGGGCAGTCCATCGTACAATTGGATTCATCGAAAGTCAGGGAGAATTTGGTCGTTCATCAAGAGTTTGGGTTACCGATATGGATGAAGACGGAGATGCAGATATTGTGCAGACTGAGTCGAATAACAAAGATGGCAGAGTTGTATGGCATGAAAATAAAGACGGAAAAGGAATAAACTGGTATACTCATCCTGTGGCATTCGACCTGGAACAGGATATGCATTCACTTTGTGTTGCTGATTTTGATAACGATGGCGACATGGATATTTGTTCCGGTGCAGGACCAATGACCGGTGAGTTGTACAAAAGATTATTCATTTTCGAGAATATGGAAGGCAAGGGTGAAAAGTGGGAAAACCGGGAAATATTGTTTAAAACAGAATGCACGGATGCTGTGGCAGCCGATGTTGATGGTGACGGGGACATTGACATTTGCGGAAAAACATGGAAAGATGATGTCGTATATTATCTGAAAAACATGCTGATAGAATCCAAATGAAGGATTGATGCAATTCACAACCAACGAAGCTGTCCAAAAAGACATAAATTTAAGAAAATACCACAAAAACCCTAAGTCTTCAGGAATAACAAAATCTTGATCATCAAAACATTATTACTTTGTGAATCTTCGTTTTAGTAATTTGGTGGTATGAAATTAACTTCTTGGACAGCCTCGTTTTTTATTTTCCAATGGGCATTGCTTAAAAAATTTTGTAAATTGTTAATAAAGCACTTTTAGGATGAGCAAACACATAGGAATACTAACAGCAGGAGGTGACAGTCCTGGATTGAATGCCGCTATCCGGGGCATTGGAAAAACTGCTTTGGGAATATACAATATGCAGGTTACGGGATTTATGGATGGATATCGCGGTATTATGGAAAATCGATCCATTCGCTTAAGCAGTGAAAATCTTTCCGGAATATTAACTCTTGGAGGTACCATACTTGGAACCAGCAGAGAAAAACCTCATAAAATGCAGGTGGGTGGTAAAATGATGGATATGACAGATGTTATTGTTGAGAATTATCATAAACATCACCTTGATGCCCTGATCTGCATTGGAGGCGGAGGAACGCAGAAAAATGCATATCATTTGATGAAGCACGGACTGAATGTGGTTACCCTTCCTAAAACCATCGACAATGATGTATTTGGTACTGATGTAACATTTGGCTTTGATACAGCACTTAGCATTGCAGTGGAAGCCATTGATCGTTTGCACAGTACGGCTCATAGCCATCATCGTATCATTATTGTCGAAATAATGGGACACAATACAGGGTGGCTTGCTCTGGGGGCAGGTGTTTCCGGCGGAGCTGATGTGATCCTTATTCCTGAAATTCCATATGACATTGAAGTTGTGGCCGAATCGATCTTAAAACGGGAAAGAGCAGGTAAACATTTCAGTATTGTCGCAGTATCTGAAGGAGCTATTTCAAAAGAATCTGCTCAGAAAATTGATATCCTCGACAAAAGGAAAGCAAAAGCTGCTGACGAAAAAGAAAAACAGAAATCCATACAAAAGGAGCTGAAAGAATATAAAAAAAGGGTAATTGGAGATACCATGCAACTGGCAAAGGAACTTGAACAGCTGACACTTGTTGAATCAAGGGTTACTATTCTGGGTCATCTTCAGCGAGGAGGTATACCATCTGCCTATGACAGGTTGCTTGCCACAAGACTTGGAACTGCTTGTGCAGAATACCTCCAGAATGAAAAATACGGAATTATGATTGCTGTTCGCGGCGAGGGAGTTGAAGCTGTACCTCTTGACCAGGTAGTGGGAAAAAGAAAATCTGTTCCGCTTGATCATCCGTGGATTGATTGTGCAAGACGTGTAGGAACCTGTATGGGTGATTAAACCGTTACTTTATAGTAACCTTTTACTATATTTATAATTCATAAAATTACTTCCCTTTCAATACTATTGTATCGCATATGGAAGAGCTTAATCTGTATTTCAAAATTCCCTGATAATCTTTTGAATGATACCAGGTATTGAAATCTTCTTTCGTATCAAATCGTATGATTACTGTCCGGTCATAATTCCATTTTCCCTCAATGATTTCAGGATGGTCATCAACCACCAGGTATTCTCCGTTGTATTTTGAAAAAATCTCTCCTGCTTTATCCACGTATTTCTGATATGTTTTGTGATCATGAATTTTAATTTGCGCAACAAAATAATGCATATTCCAGGTTATTTTTTTGAATCTCGTGTAAAGGGAACAAATCGCACAGGCAGGAGTTTTCTTGTTTTTATCTTCCCATTCTTTTTTTCAACCAGCACAAGGTATTGAGTATAAGAACTTGATCCTACGGGAATGATCATTCTGCCTCCTTCCTTCAATTGGTCTAAAAGAGGTTGCGGAATACTTTCCGCACCTGCTGTTACCATAATCGCATCAAAAGGAGCAAATTCTTTCAAACCATTGTATCCGTCTCCTGAGAATACCCTTACATTTTTATATCCCAGCATCTGAAGGCGCTTTTTGGCTGAAGTTGCCAATTCTTTAATGATTTCAATAGTAAAAACCTCCGAAACGATCTCAGATAACACAGCTGCCTGATAGCCTGACCCTGTTCCAATCTCAAGTACTTTAAAATCAGGCTTCAGTTCTAATACTTCAGTCATGTATGCAACAATATAAGGTTGTGATATTGTCTGCCCATAACCAATAGATAAGGGATGATCACCATAAGCCAGCTGTCTGCTATTGGATGGAACAAACTCATGACGCGGGACAGTTCTCATGGCATTCAGTGTTGCCTGATCACGAACACCCCGTGAAATAATCTGGTCATTAACCATTCTCATTCTGTCATTTTTATAATTATCTGGTTGAAATGCAAGCAACACGAACAATAAAGCCAGAAATATACTCTTCATTTTAACTAGGTTTAAAGCTATTGTAAGTTATAAAATGTGCAAATCAAATCAATACATTATGCAAAATAAATTGATTGACTTCAACCTAACATTTCAGTAACTTTGTTTACATTGTATATTGAATCAAAAAAAAACTAAAGTATTATATTACCATTTAACAGAAATGTATGCATCAAGCTAACCAATTGCCTGATCGGTTACCGGTAGTTGCAGGAAGATTTTATCCTTCCTCCGACTCTGAGTTGAGAAAAGAGCTGGAAAAATTATTCGAACAAGCTAAAAAACATCAGTTGCCAGAAATAAAACAAGAAGAAGAAATTCTTGCCCTTGTGTCCCCGCATGCAGGGTATGTATTTTCAGGAACTGTTGCAGCTTCTGCATTTCTTCCTCTTATAAATAGGAAAAATATAAAGACAGTCTTCTTAATTGGATCAAGTCATAATGCATGGTATGAAAAAGCATCAATTTATTATTCAGGCCACTATATATCACCATTAGGAAAAGTAAAAGTTGACAGCACAATAGCAAATGCTCTTCTGTCAGAAAAGGATTTGTTTGCCTATTTGCCGGAAGCTCATGCGCATGAACATTGTCTGGAAGTTCAACTCCCTTTCCTTCAGTATTCATTAAAAAATGGGTTTACCATTGTTCCTGTATTACTTGGAGGACAATCCAAAGAAATTTCAAAACAAGTTGCAGAAGCTCTGAAACCCTATTTTGTTCCGGGAAACTTATTTGTTATAAGCACGGATCTCTCTCATTACCCTTCGTATAATGATGCCGTAAAGGTAGATAAACAAACAATTTATGATTTGTGCAGTAACAATCCTGTAAGTTTTCTGCAAAGACTGAAAAATAATGATTTGCTGCATATTTCAAATTTATCCACAAGCATGTGTGGATGGACTTCTGCGCTGACTTTAATGTACCTGACAGAACACAACGATAATATTAGATACATACCTGTTTTATACCAGAATTCGGGAGATATTCCTTTGTACGGAGAAAAAATGAGGGTGGTTGGATATCAATCGGTTTTGATAACTCAAAAAAAAGCGGATCCAATTCCTGAATTTGACTTTTCGGAAAAAGAAAAAAAGGACCTTTTGCAGATTGCAAGAGCCGGAATTATGGAAAATTTTCAACTATCTGATATACCGGTGAAAAGCAGTAAAGATTTTTCTCCGGGGATAAAACAACCAGGAGGAGTTTTTGTAAGCATCTATTATAAAGACGAACTCAGAGGATGTATAGGGCGTATAGAATCCAGTGATCCTATTTATAAAACTGTTACAGAAATGGCTTATAGCTCCGCTTTTAATGATACACGGTTTAAATCTGTCACTAAGGAAGAAATGCCTGATGTTCATATTGAAATTTCTTTGCTGTCACCTTTGAAAAAAGTGAATTCCATTGAAGAGATCATTCCCGGAAAACACGGCATTCTGGTTAGGAAAGATTTCAGATCAGGAACCTATCTGCCACAGGTAGCAATAAAAACGGGCTGGGATGCAAAGCAAATGGTTGAGCACTGTGCAATTGATAAAGCCGGTATGAACAATGATGAATGGAAAGATGCTGAGATTTATACGTATGAAGCTCTTATTATTAAAGATTAGTTTAGAATTCTGTGTTCTGAGTTTGGAGTTTGGAGTTTGAAATGTGAGAAGGTGATGAGTTGATGTGGTTACTGTTTAACTGTTGAATCGTGTAACTGTGTAATTGACTTCATGGAAATGAAGTGAATGGTTGCGTTTCATGCAAGATTTATGCCTGCCTTCGCTGGAATGTTATTCTCTTCAACAATTACATGGTTCAACGATTTAACAAATAAACAACAACCCACCTTTCCGATTTCCGACTTCTGAATTTGACAGATTACCTGCCTGTTCGGCAGACAGGCCGCACTTCATTGCATTCTGTTCCTAATGATGTATTAGATTGTTTGCACAGATTTCGGTCTCCGGACTTCAAACTTCCGTCTTCCTTCTACTCAAACATGTCAATGTCAAAATATATGGTTGAAACGTTGGGCTCAATAAAAAACTTATATGTACCGAATGCCTCAAAGTTTATTTCTTCCAGTCCTGATCTGTCCGGCAAAGTATCGGATTGAATTCTGTTCATATCTTTCAGATAGTGTTCTTTTAAGGAAAACAAGCCGCTATCTGAAATAGATATTAAGGATTTTCTTTCCGTATCGTACAAAAAATAAGTATTCAATCGATCATTGTATTCAAACAATAGCATCGCTTCCATCTCTTCTATCATACCATAATATTTAAATTGTCCAAGAACTGTTGTATCGGTTCCGATTATGAAGGCGTTGTATTCCGGGGTGAGGTCATTTCGATTGAAAATCATTAAAAAAGTACTATCCGTCAGAGGTTTATATGCATGAATGTCAGTTAACTGTGAATGGATCCTTTTTTTAACAACTGAATTTTTAAAGAACTGCAAAGCAGACACTTCTGTATTTTTTCTGTTTTTAAAACAATACAATTCATTGGCCGTAACAAACATCTCATTGTTACCGGTTAAAAAAGGTTCCCCATCCGGTTCTCCTCCTCCCCAGTTTCCTGCAATACCAGTATATTCTATCGTACCATCAGTATTGAAAACAAAATAATAAACAGCTCCATAGTTATACCGCGGATTAATATTATAGTCAATAATGAATTTATCGTATTTCTTGTTATAAAAAACAGTATGAAAAACATCTATATTGCTTTCCAGCCAGAAATCAGTCTCTTCAAGAAGCTCCTTAAGATCTCTTTTTTTATCAAATGCTAAGGAAAACCAGAAATGTCCATCTTTATTACATCGTATGTTATAGTGATGATTATAACCTATTGCAATTCTGTTTCCTTTTGATGAGATGACCGTGTCAATAATAAAGTCTGTTGTGTCAACCCATGCAGAAAGATAAATACCAATATTTTCAATTTCAATAGAGTCATACCAAATAGTAGTTGCATAGGATCTGACCCAAACTGTATCACCGTATATTTTCACGGTTTTATCTTTATGCTCAGATGCAAATGTATACGCTGAAGTATCTTTTAAAGACTCGATTGAATCCAGCAATACAGACACTTTTCTCTCCGGGTTATCGGTTCGTTTATTCTTGCAGCCTATGCAAAGAAACAGACATGCCAAAGCAAGCAAACCTGATATGTTCATACTCTTTAACATCACAATTACTACCTGAAAAAACGTTTAAGGTATTCTTTCTAACCAGGGAATTTCAACCAAATTTATATCGCTTTTTGATATCTTTGAGAATTTTCCAGGTGCATTCCAGTCCCTTTTCAAATTGTACCATATCGCCTGATCCGAAACGTATTTCCTTCCCTTCAGGGTTTGTCGCTATTGCTTCTCCTTCAAGAATATAACAGGTTTCTGTTTCATCATATGACCATGGGAATTCAGAAGTTTCTTTGTCCCAGGATCCCCAATTCTTTGTTTGTTCAATTTCTTTTTTAGTTGGTTTCCAGACTTTCATAACTCGTATTATTGTTTTAATTTTCAGATAAATTTATTACAAATTCAAATCCTATGTTGAATTACGAATTAAAACTTGTTGACAGCTCAAAATTACTGGCTGATATTCTTGTCGACGACATAGGAAATTCTTTGAAAAAATTCAAAGAAATGTTAGATGTTGCATTGCTGGACAAATATCCTGAGTCAATGAGAGCAGCAAGAATTCTTGCCCTCTGTGCTGAAAAAAATAAAAAACTGGTTTGTCCTTATGTGAACCAACTAGTGCAGCAATTGGAACATGTAAATGTTGAAGGTGTAAAGCGGGGATTTCTGAAAATCCTGTCAGAAAATTCCGAATGCCTTGACAGAGATTCCTGGGGCATCATTGCAAACCTTGCCTTTGAATGGATGAACAATCCGAAAGAAGCTATTTCCATAAGATACTATTGTATTGATCTTATGGGACAACTTCAGGATCAGTATCCTGAAATAAAAGAAGAATTGATAAGTATACTGGAATCGATCATGGAAGATGAATCGAAAGGATTAAGAACCAAATGCATAAAAACACTTCGGAAGCTCAACAGGTAAAGTAATTTTTCCGGGCTGATATGCTTTTCAGGAGTTGCTGAAAAAGTTTGATGAGATTATAGACTCATTTTCTTTTTTATGTTACATTTGAATGATTGATTCAGCCTGGACTAAATCATATACGTGAATGAAACTCAAAGTTGTTATAGCACTTCTGGTTCTCGTTCAAACTCTATCTGCCCAGAAAATCTTCACTTATGTTAAAAACAGTAACCATGAGGCCGCAAAGAACTATGAAGGACCTCTTAATCTTCGGGATACGGATCAGGCCACACCTCTTATGTGGGCAATATACAGTTCGGATCTTAAAATGGTTAAACTATTGATCAAAAAAGGTGCAGATGCAAAAATGAAAGGATGGATCCGTTTTACAGATCCTGACAGTGATTTCGATTTTATATATGGTAGTTGTCTTGCCGTTGCTGCCGGTGAAGGAAAGCTGGATATCCTCAAATATCTCATTGAAAAACAGAATATTTCTGTAGAAGACAAGGAAATCAATTTATACCAGAACATAGAGAACGGATGGAACGCATTGCAATGGGCTTCTGTTAAAGGACATGATGACCTTGTAAAATACCTTGTGAAAAAAGGAGCTTATATAAATGCTCCTGCACAAACCGATCTGAACCAAACACCATTAATTCTTGCAATTGTTTTTGGTAATGCTGAAACCGCGATATTGCTTACAAAACTTGGTGCAAATGTAAATCAAAGAGACGATTACGGTGTATCTCCTATCATTTATGCTTTTGAATTACAAAACAGGAAATTGGTAAAAGTCCTGATTCAAGCGGGCGCTACATATCAAAAAACAGACGATAACTCTCTGGAGGATCTTCTGAAAGAATATTTTGACGTAGATCGTGCAGAAGATTTATAGCTTATTGTGATTTAGACCGGAGAATTCCATATACTTACAGTTGTTGCTCTGATGTGCTTCCCTGACTTTTAATTCCTTTATTCAAAACGGAAAATGCATCATACAACTATTTTGTTGAACTGACTATAGCATTCACAATATCCGGGTAAACCATCGCTCCTGTAGAACGATCAAAAATACCCATACCATGATTGCCTGTATATCCGTTATCCCAGTAAAACGGTATTAAATCATGCTCTATCATCGATTGTGTAATATACTCTATGTAATACTTTCTGAACCAGGCGTATTCTGTATTGCCTTCTTCCCCAAGATCCAAACGTGATAATACTCCGTATTCACCAAGAATAACCGCAATTCCCTGATCAATAAAACCGGTTTTCATTTTCTGGAATTGTGCATCCGCATATTCCTCATTCGCCCAGGTTTCTGTATGCAAGGGATCGGTTGCATACATGCCCCATTGCGTTATATCACTGTTTTCATTAATCGTGAAATTATAGGGATCATAATAATGTACTTCCATCATCAATCGATCGCTTACAACATCGGTAGGCATTTCAGCAAAGTTTACCGCATGATCGATGTTGGTATTAAATCCCTGCACCACCAGGTGCCTGTATACATTCCGACCTCCCGTTGAACGAACAGTTGTAACAAATGTCTGGTTGTATCCGTTCTGCACAGTATAGTATTCTTCAGTGGGAGTTCCATAATCGCCGTTCACCATTACCTCGTTGGTACCGGCAAATAATAGATAGTCGTTATAATCCCGAAAATGTGTTGCTATTTGCTTCCACATGACTTCCAAACGGTTATTGATATAATCTTCCTGTGCATAGGTTGGTTGTATCCAGCCTTCATCCCAGTGAATATTAATAATAGCATACAAGCCTCTGCCCAAAACATAGTTCACTACTTCCTCAACACGGTTCATCCAGCTGGTTTCGATGGTAAAAGCATACTCATCGGAAAATTTACTCCAGGCAACAGGGATACGTATTGCATTGAAACCTGCAGCTTTCACCGAATCTATCAGTCGCTGACTGATCATCGGATTGCCCCATGCCGTTTCGCCACCGATGGCATCAAGTGAATTCCCGATATTCCAGCCTATTTGCATTTCCTTTGCCAGCTCAATGCATGAAATTGAGCGCATATTGGTATTGTCCGGGGGAATATCATAGGTAATTTCCGGTATCGTATCATCAAGACCTTTCTGGGTAATTTCGACTTCCCTGGTAATTTCCGCTGCGATAACCTGTATGGTGGCGAAACGGCTTTCATTGTCTTCATTGGCCTCTGCCGTAAGAATAAATGATCCGTCACCGTATGATGTATTAACAGATTCGGTGCACCAATCGGATGTATTGTTGATAGTCCATTGACTATTGCATACTATATGGATTTCTTCTTCTCCTCCTGCTGCTTCAAAATCAATCGTCAGAGGTGAAACAAGAAGGTCTACTGCCTTTGTCTCTTCTTTTTTGCAGGCAATAGAACCGGCAAATAAAAAAAGAAAGACCATGAAGTTGAACGAATCAAATGTTTTCCTTTTCATAACAATCACACTTATGAATTTCCAAATGACAATATACAAATTGCAAACACGTTGGAAGTGGTCAGATTGTTGATAATAAGTGGTCATTTGTTTCAATTAATCTTCCGTGTATACATTATCCTCAATCAAAGAGTTCCTATAATAGCATATCCGTAAAAAACCATTGAAAAATCCCTTTATACTTGAAAACAAGGTACAGTTTTTTAATTCGTACACAACACGGACAACTCAAATACTTGAAAATTATAATAAGTTGTAGTAACTTATATTCTAATTAATCACCACACGAAATGGCTCATCGATATTCCACCATTACCATCAGGAAAACCAAAGAAAAAAAGCGAGTCAAAATAAGCTCAGCGCTTAAACCTCAAATAACCAAAAAGATCATTAAGAAATGGCAATCTTTACTGGACCTGGCAACAGAAATTCTGAATATCCCCTCTGGTTTGATAATGAAATTAAACAAAGATACAATAGAAGTCTTTTTAAAAAGCAGTGCACACGAAAATCCTTATAAAATTGGTGAGGAAGCCAAATTAATTTATGGCTTGTATTGTGAAACAGTTATCGGAACTCAGAAGAAATTGATCGTACCCAATGCTGTCACAGATCCCGTATGGAATGCCAACAATCCTGATATCGATCTGAATATGATTTCATACATAGGCTTTCCGATTAACTGGCCTGACAAAGAAGTTTTTGGGACCGTCTGCCTTTTGGACAATAAAGAACATCAGTACAGCAAAATCTGTGAGGAATTATTGTTCAATATCAAAGAACATATTGAAACCGATCTGAAAGTATTATTTTCCGGCAATGAACTGAAGAAAAAGTATAATGAACTTGAACAAGCCAACCGAATTAAATCGAAATTTCTTTCTCTTATTTCTCATGATGTGAGGGGATCGATTGCCATATTGGACGAATTCCTGAAACTAATACTTCCAAAAATAGAAACGTATACTACGAGTGAACTTTTTGATATCTTGAATGCTTTGAGTAACAATACCAGTGCAATCTGTTTAACACTTGAAAATCTTTTAAGCTGGTCAAAGAATGATTTGCTGCAGTTGAAAGCAAATAAAACAAACTTTAATCTGGTTGCTACAATTAATAAGGTATTGAAATTTTTTACACAGATCATTGAATTTAAAAAGCTGAAAGTAATTACAGACTTTTATTCCGAAGAGATTATCATTCACGCCGATGAAAATATGATGGAAACCTCCTTGCGAAATATTCTTTCAAATGCTGTAAAATACACCTTTGCAAATGGTAAGATATTCATCAGGACTTTAAGAAAAGGAAACAAAACCATAATTGAGATCGAAGATACCGGTGTGGGCATGAACAAACAGGCACTGCACAATTTATTTTCGTATAATCAATTTCATAAGTCAGATGGAACTATCGGAGAAAAAAGTGAAGGTATTGGTCTGATGTTATGCAAGGAATTTCTTGACAAAAATAACGCAAAAATACAAGTAGAAAGCAAAATTAATACGGGTACCGTTTTCAGAATAACGATTTAAATACTAGCCAAAATACCGATTCATCATTATGGCGGATGTAGATCAAATTTGTTTATGGATATGCTCCGACATAACAGGCTTTTGAACTTCCTGTCAGGTTTTTGATTTTCTTCGGAAGTTTTGTAGCCACATTGAATCCCGGAAACTCCCGCAACAAAGTATAATTGTCCAGCTCTGGACTTTTAAAGAGGGGTTCATCAGCATAAAAGTACATGCTATTGGTTGAAAATTCCGGAAAGACCTGTCTGAATCCATTCAAAGTATTGAACCCTGTCTGGCACTTTTCATTCTCAACCGGGCTCCACAAAATCAAAGGAGTGGGATATGCTTCCGGATCTCTTAAAAACACATTGTGATCGAGTTTTTCAAGCATTGGATCAGGTAGTTGCTTGCACAGAAGACCGGACTGCCACACAAACAGTAAAGGCCTTTTAAAATCGGAATCGCCAGTCAGCAGGTTATTCATAATAATATGGCCGTCTCTTTCATCAATACCAGGTCCTGAAGCAGAGTGCCATCCAAAATGATCTCCCTGCGGCACTCTTTCATTACGGCCAATAGTTAAAATGCTATTTACAAACGTGTTATTGTAAATGCTGACATCTGAGCTGTTCAATACAAATATTCCCTGGTCGCAATTCACAAACACATTGCCTGCACAAACCGCACCTTTTGATATTTCAAAAAAGAACCCGTTGCTGCTTGGCCAGGGTTTATCATCGCAAAATTCCCTGTCGGTAAAACCCACGTTTTCTACCCAATTGTTAGTAAATACAGCATCTACACATCCCACATCGTACCAGACACCGTTTGAATAAGGATGATCCAGTACAAGATTATTATTGCATACAACACGATAACTCTGGTTAAAGATCTTTACAGCCGCAGGAAAGTAACCTGTTATTCTTTCAATATTATTCCCTGTAAAAATATTTCCCTCCAAAAGAACATCAGACGAGGCAATTATGTAAATGCCTTCTGTGCTTGTATTGCTTATCTTGCATTGGCGGATGACAAGGCCATCACCCCTGAGATATGCTGCCACACGGGAACAATAAGTTAGTTCACAATGCTCAAGGATTGTACCCGTTACTTCTTTGCCATGATCAGATTCAGCCGATATGGCTTCAGGTTCCGAACCATCGATCTCAAGTGCCCGGTAGGCATACTGAGTGAAAGTAATTCCCCTGATCACCGGTCCTTTACCGTCAGACCTTTTCCCGTAAATCTCTTCTGTTACCCTGTGTAAACCAACATCATAAGCGGTGATTTCCACCAGTCGGCCTGTCGGATCAATACCAATATACACCTTCTTTGCATTGTAATCAATGTAGTACGAGTTTTCATCCAGTTCTCCCTCCCAACCTGCCGATTGCAGGAACTTACCATCAACAAATACCATGTCATTATTGAATCTGTGCAATGGAGTTTTTATTCCTTCCCTTTCCCTTCTCCACCATGAGGCAGGCTCCATTGGGAATAAGAATTTCCAGTCAGTTACCCAGAGTCCGTTACCCAGGTCTTCCCATTCATCAGCAACAAGTGTTCCTTTTAAAACAGGTTTTTCATTCCTGTAGGGTTGTATAACAATTCCCTGGTTGAACACAAGATTCCCTGTCCTGTAAATCCCTCCGCGCATCACAATAGCATCTCCGCCTGTAACACGTTTTATCGCCTGCTCAACAGTTGTCGGTTTATTGATGTATTCACCTGTTTCATCAGCACTGCCATCCGGGGCTACATAGTAAATTTTTCCCTTTGTCTCCGGCAACTTATATTGTTGCCTTATTGGTCCGTAAGGGCCACCGGATGGTTGTGCAATTGCAGTCAAAAAACTAAAAATCCATCCAGTGCATAATAGGAAAATATATTGCCTGATGTATTTTACCAATGCAGGAATAAAAATGAGAAGGTAATTTTTAATTTTCATAATAAGTCAGCTTCGTAATTAAATAGTAATGATACCAAATTTAATAATTATAATTTCCGATTGCGGATTTCCTGGAAATTCGCTGGTCTTAAGTCATTAGTTTCACTTCTTATAATCACATCTTCCCACTTTCTCATTTTTTCATCTTCCCATTTTCTCATCCTCTCATCTTCCGGCTTCGGTCTTCTGACTTCAAACTCAAAACTCATCACCTCATCAACCTTACATTATTAATTATTAATTTTTCATTATTAATTACTAATTACAGATCCCTCCCATTCATACTTCCCTGCCTGTATCCCATCGGATCAATCTCAATGTTGCAAAAGCCTATGGATTGCATAGATCTTAATACTTCATTATACAACGTTTTGTCTGAAAACCGTTCCACCTGGTCATTCCTTACTTCAATTTTTACTGTTTTCCCGTAGAATCTTGCCCTGACATTTCGAAAACCTTTGTGAATAAGCTCTTCTTCTGCTTTATCAATCATTTTAAGTTTGCCCTTTGTTACAGCCTCACCAAAAGGAATACGTGTTGCAAGACAAGCCAATGCATCCTTGTCCCATGTCGGAAGATTTCGAAATTTGCTTATTTTCCTGATTTCATCTTTTGTAAGTCCGGCCTCCTGCAAAGGACTTCGGATTCCTTTTTCACGCAATGCCTTTACTCCCGGACGATAATCTATCTGATCATCGTAATTCGAACCATCGACAACAAATTGAATATTATTTTCCCTGGCTATTTCCTTTATTTTTGAAAATATCAGTGATTTACAGTAATAGCACCTGTTTGGAGGATTGTTTTTGAATGCAGCGTGTTTCAGTTCATCCATTTCAAATGCAAGGAGTTTAACACCCAACTTTCGTGTAAAATTCAATACTTCCTTTCTTTCTCTTTCTGGTTGTAATGGGGATTCTGCATAGATTGCCACTGCTTTATTGCCCAAAACGCTGTATGCAATATCCAACAAAAGAGTACTGTCAACTCCACCGGAATATGCTACTGCCACACGGCGCATCTCTTTTATCGAATGCTTTACCCGGGCAAGTTTTGATTTCAGGATCTCAGGCAACTGAGCTTTTGTGTGATTTTTATAGTTGGTCATTCTAAAGTCTGTTCTTTAGTATTTCATACAATTCCCCCCTTGTAAGTACTACAGGATGGTTTTTCATTCCCGTTGCTTTAACAATTGCATCAAAATCTTTTTCTTTAACTCCATAAGTGCTTAAACGCGGAATGTCCATTTTGTCAATATACTGATTGATAATATCCAGCAATAAATCAATGTAATAATCGTCTTTTTTTCCTTCGGCTTCTGCAAATTTCCGTCCTATTCGAGCATATTTTCTTAGAAAAAGGCTTTGAGGATCAGATTTTCTGAGTTTATTAACGGTAATCGCATTAGCTATTCCCATAAGCCCGCCGCAAACAATTCCATGAGGTATCGGGAACAAACTTCCGAGAGGTTGTGCAAATCCATGAATAACACCCAGACCTGCATTTGAAAGAGTGATCCCTGAAAGCAAGGCAGCATAAGACAGTCTGGTACGTGCATCAGGATCATTGCCATTGCCGTAAGCTTTTATAAGAGAATTTGCAATGCAACCTATTCCTGAACAGGCTAAGGCGTCTGTCAGGACATTCGCTTTTGTTGACAGGTACGATTCCATCAATTGTGTAAAGGCATCCATGCCGCTGGCAGCTGTAATTTCCGGCGGACATTCAATGGTTAGTTCGGGATCTACCAAAGCCAGATCAGGTATATAATTGTCATGACGTAATGACTTTTTAAATCCCCTGATCCCCTGCTTCGAAATAACCGCATTTTTTGTGACTTCACTGCCGGTTCCGGCAGTCGTCGGTACGGCAATGAAGGGTGTTTTTTTGCCTGAGGGTTCCCTGGTACCCACTCCTTCAAGAAAATCCTTTACACTTCCTTTCTCTTTCAACATAGCCGATATTGCTTTGCCCGCATCCATCACACTACCACCGCCAACAGCCACCACCACATCAATAGTTTTGCTTCGGAATGCAGATACTGCCGAGTCAACATCTTCAGGTGATGGTTCTCCATGAATGGCAGACCTTACAAAGTGAATATCTGCTTCGTTCAACGACTTTTCTACATTGCTTTGAATCAAAGTGTTCTCAAAAGATGCTCCTCCGGTTACCAACAATACATTTCTTCCCAACAAAGAGGTATGTTTCCCAAGCAGACTGACTGTACCTGCTCCAAATACAATCCGGGGTATTTTAGTGAATGAAAAAACCGGAAACCGATCTACCATTTCAATTTGTCTAGCGGACACAATATTTTATGCTTTATACCCTTCCTAGGAGATGCCATCCAGTTTGCAACAGTATCACGCCATGTTTGATAATGTAAGGTGTCTTTATGTGCTTTTGCAGCCTCTTCACTTTCATAGGCCTCATACAATACAAATTTTGAAGGATCTCCTTCTTCCTGAAGAAGGTCAAATCGTAAATTTCCGGGTTCTTTCACCGATTCATAATGATTTGCTTTACATGCCTTAATAAATTCATCAATATTTTCAGGTTTTACCCATACATGAACAAAAGTAACTATCATAGACTTCGCAATTTTTTTTTGCAATATTATAAAAATTGTAATTAAGAGTTGCCTGTGCGACCGGGCTTATCTTCTCCTGATAAAATTCACTCCGGTATAAAGGAAAATTGAAGTAATGACAATACCGAGAAATATAGCACTTACAATAACAAAATATGCTGAAAAAAAATCGGTTCTTTCATCCACTTCAAAAAAGAAAATATCGAATATCGATCTTACAATCAGGTATATCCCGATGGTAAGAAACAATATATGAAATATCACATACAAAATTCTGGCAGTTAATGAATTCTTTAATACTTCTCTTAAGGTATATCTTTCCACAAAACCAGTCCTGAAGTTTTGCAATTTGCCGGAGTTGGCTGATCTGGCAAATCTTTCTCTTGCCTTTTCTGAGATTATTTTTTGGTAGTATTCGATATCTTCCTTATTATAAGGATGATCCATAAGATATTGATAAGCATTTTGAAGTATAATAAAATACTGATGTGCTTTTTCCGAATCATTGATATCAGGATGCAATTCTTTTGCAGATTTTCTGAAAGCCGATTTGATTTCTTTGATATCAGAACCCGGCTTTACACCTAATATTTTACAGCACACGAAATACAATGGACTATTTGTTTATGTCAGTCAATAGCTGTTCAATAGAATAAAGTTAATTGAGAATATTGATTTATTAAAATAAATAGCTGATATATTGTCCGGTATTCAATATTTGATTGCGAATTTTGAATACGTTGCAAGTCTCTGGTCACTGGTTTCATTTCCTATAATCTCATTTTCTCATCTTCCTAACTCATCATTCACCAATCACGATTTACCAGTTACACAACCTATCCCGATGACAATCGGGAGAGTTCGACGAAGTCAATTACACGATTCAACATTTAAACAGTAACCATCAACTTAACAGCTCATCAACAACAATCCACGGATAAATTTATTGAACCGGATAATAAACCTGTAGCATCCATTGTGAAGTATCAGGTTCCGTTTCAGGATCACTTAAATAGACTTCCCATGGTTCCCCTGAGATCTGCAGATTATGATCTTTCAGGTATTGATCAAGCACAATCCATGGTTTTTCACTTCCGTAGCTGCCCCAATGGGTTATCATTGCTACTTTGCCACCGGGAAGTTCCAGATAATTGTATTGTTTCCAGCCCCATGTTCTTTTTTCAATCGGAAAACCACATGCAAATTTAGTAAGTCCATTAGGATCCCGGGCATAATATAACGTAAATGCAGCTCCTGTCGGATGAAGTTCTCTTCTTTCCAGATAACCTGTCAATTGATTATAAATCATGCTCATTTTCTCTCCCATATCTTCAAGATTGGATGAATCAACAATCACCATGGCAGGTTGAACTTCAAGAGTCAGGATCTCCACATCAGAAACCCTGCTTAAACGCAATTCCTCACAGAAATTTTTTAAATTTTGTAAACCCCTGGCAAGATTTTTTCGAATGCTATTCTCAAACAAGAACATGAAATACCTTTCCATATATCGCATATCAAAACTCTCAAAACTCCAGGTGACCCTGACATTTTTTTCGGTATTATCAAATTTCCATAAACTATTTGCATTTCCCTGATCTCCAAAATCGATGTACGTGTCAATTCGTTTATCTGGAATGCTTTTTTTTATTGTTTGGTTACCGGAACCTGATTTCTTACTGGTCCATCTGCAATATGCCCCTGTGCCTGCTGTTTTGTCACCAAATTCAAATATCATGGTCGAATCTTCAAGCAACCAGGGAGACCATTTCTCCCAGTTTTTAAAATCATTCACCTGATCAAATACGATTTCCATAGAAGCACCTATTGTTGCCGAAGATTCAATATGAGCATCTTTTGGCAAAAACAGACCGGCCAATAACAAAATGATTACCAACGCAAGAATAAAATACAGAAGTTTAAGGAGAGCTTTCATAATCCGTTAGTTTAGTATTTTACCTGTTTACAATATTGTTTATGCTAAATTAGATAAATTCTAAATAAGGAGTTAACTTTTTTGTTTGTATATGTATTTTCTATTATCGATGTTTGTAACCAAATTGATTGAATGATATTCTCATGCACCACAGCCATGACAAAGAGATGAATAAATTATGAAGGTTTCGCAATATATAAGGTCTCAATACTGAAATGTGCAATCTTAGAGTAGTAAAACACACAAGTTTAACCTGAATTTACGCAAGTGAAAGCTATAGTAATTAACAGCTTTGGTCCTCCCGATGTTTTTCAGTTTTCGAATGTTCCCGAACCTTCTTTGAAACTTAACGAGGTTTTGATTGAAGTAGGTACCGGGAGTGTAAATCCCATAGATTATAAACAAAGGAAAGGAAATCACAAGTTTATTCTTGGATCAGATTTTCCAATAGTACTTGGATATGATGTTGCAGGAACAGTAATTCAAACAGGTAAAGATGTAAATCATTTCAAACCAGGCGATTGTGTTTGCGGAATTTTGAATAACAAATACGGTGGCGGATTGAGTGAATATGCAAAAGGATCAGAAAAGTGTTTTGCTAAAATTCCTTCTGATTTCGATCCGGACAATTTTGCTGCGTTACCTCTTGCGGGACTTACTGCACTGCAAGCACTGCGTGATAAGGCAGAACTAAAACAGAACGAAAAAATTCTCATCCTGGGTGCTGCCGGCGGAGTTGGGCATTATGCTACACAAATAGCATCAATTTTGGGAGCAGATATCACTGTAACTGCAAGCGAAAGACATAAATCCTTTCTGAATCAACTGGCCAAGATCAACTTCATTGATTATACAAAAACCGACATTCTTGAGGCAAGTCAGACTTTTCATGTAATTTTTGATACTGTCGGGAAATACAACTTTATCAAAATGAAACATATGCTTGTACCGGGAGGCATTTATATCAATATTCTCCCCAGACCAAAAATACTTATCCATAAACTGATAAGCCTTTTCACAAGAAAGAAAAGAGTAAAAACACTGTTGATGAAACACAACAGTGAAGATCTTCAATTGCTGATAAATTGGATCAACCAGGGAAAATTAAAAATATGCATTGACAAAACATTTTCAATAGCCAATGTCGGGGATGCGCACAAATACATGGAAGAAGGACACACAGAAGGGAAAATACTGATCAAGTACTTATGGCCGGAAGAAGGAAAAGAGTAAAATCGAACAGAAAAAAGAGTTCATTGTTCCGATGGATTGTATATCTGTCTTTGACAATTGCGGGAACTTTGCTATTGTTCATATTGAGTATTCAGATCGGATTGTTCGGATCTGTTCCATCAAAAGAGGAACTCAGTAAGGTTCAGAATTATACTGCATCGGAAGTATTTTCAGCTGACAATGTCCTGTTGGGAAGATATTATGTTGAAAATCGAACCAACTCATCACTAGAAGAAGTTCCTGAGTTTTTTCTGAATGCTCTTATTGCTACTGAAGATGCACGCTTTTATAATCACAGGGGAGTTGATTTGCGAAGCACATTGCGTGTTCTTATCAAATCCATTTTGCTTTTTGATAAAAGTTCCGGCGGTGGAAGTACAATTACACAGCAACTTGCAAAAAATTTATACCCCAGAAAGCGTTTAGGTATTTTTACTCTGCCTGTTGCGAAAGTCAAAGAAATTATTATAGCAAAACGACTGGAAAAAGTATATACAAAAAGTGAAATTCTCCAGCTCTATGTCAATACAGTGCCTTTTGGGGAGAACACTTATGGTGTTGCAACGGCAGCACTTGTCTTTTTTGATAAAAAAACGTCAAAATTGTTGCCCCAGGAATCGGCTATGCTCGTTGGTATGTTGAAAGGCAACACGAGTTACAATCCAAGAAATAATTACGAGGCAGCTTCAACCCGGCGCAATACGGTATTACACCAAATGGTAAAATACAATTACATTTCGAACGAGGAAGCCAATGCCCTGAAGAATACCCCTGTAAAAATCTTTTACCATCCACTGCAACACGATGAAGGTCCGGCTCCTTACTTCAGGGAATATTTAAGACATGAGTTAAAAAAGTGGTCTGAGAATAATCCAAAAGCTGACGGCTCGAAATACAACATTTATACCGATGGACTGAAGATTTTCACTACGATCGATTATCGTTTGCAGTCGTATGCTGAACGTGCTGTTGCAAAACATATGGCGAGTTTGCAAAAAGATTTTGACACCCACTGGAAAGGACATGAACCCTGGAAAAAAAATCCGGAACTTGCGAATAAGGAACTCTGTGCTAGCATTAGTTATCAGAAACTGGCTGCACGAAAGCCTGATGAAAATAGCATGCAGAATGCCCTGAATGATCCGGAGAACCGAAAGATATTCACCTGGCAAGGTGAAAAAACTTACAAAATTTCAATCCTTGATTCCGTTCTTCATCATTTTGCTTTATTGCAGACCGGTATGATATCGGTAGAAGCAAAAACAGGCTTTGTTAAAGCCTGGATTGGAGGCATTAATTACAAGTACTTTAAATACGATCACGTTGCTTCACGCAGACAGGCAGGCTCAACATTCAAGCCAATAGTCTATGCTGCTGCTTTGGAAAACGGAATTTCTCCCTGCGATTTCTATGCAAACGACAGCATGGTTTATACAGGTTATCAGAATTGGGTGCCACGAAATGCAAACAGAAAATATGGAGGATTCTATTCTGTGAAAGGAGCTCTTGCTCATTCAATTAATACGGTAAGCACAAAACTGTTGATGGAAGTCGGGATAAAAAATGTGATCAAACTGGCTGAAAAAATGGGAATCGAGGGAGATCTTCCGGAAGTCCCGTCACTGGCTCTTGGTACAGGAGATGTATCTCTTCTGGAATTGGTCCAGGCGTATTCTGTTTTTGTAAATAAAGGCCACAAAATATCACTTGTTTGCATTCGTAGAATCGAGGACCAGCAAGGAAATGTTTTATTTACCCGTGGACCTGAAATAAGTAATGATTCTATCATTTCGAGGAAAACAGCAAGTGAAATTCTGGCTATGCTCTGCAATGTGGTCAATCAGGGAACAGCTTCCTCCTTACGCTCTACTTATGGTATTACGAGTGATATTGCAGGAAAAACAGGAACAACACAAAACCAAACAGACGGATGGTTTATTGGGATAACACCGGATCTTATTACCGGTGTATGGGTAGGTGGTGATAATCCTGTTGTTCGATTTCGCTCCATAACATACGGACAAGGATCGTATATGGCTCTCCCTGTATTTGCCCGTTATATGCAGTATGTCTATTCAGACCCTGTTTTTGGAGGAATTCAAAAATCTTCTTTCCACCATGCCGAAGAAACTATAAATAGCCTGAATTGTGAAGATTTCAGGGAAGAAGAATTTGAAACTTTAATGGATTTTCTTGAAAAAACAGAAGAATCAATTGGTGATTTCGTACGCAGAATATTTGGAAGAAAAAAAGAGAAGAAAGAAAGCAGAGAGCCAAAAAACAAAAGAAAAAGAAATTAAATACTATTCCGGTGAAAAAGATCATAATTGAAATAAACGAACATGCATTGGAAGCACAATTGTATGATACTCCCACGGCTCAAAAAATTTTAAATAACCTGCCTTTAGACGGTTATGCAAATGTCTGGGGTAAGGAAATCTATTTTACCATACCTGTTGGTATTTCTGAAGAACCTGATGCCCATGAAATCGTCGAAGCCGGTGAACTGGGATATTGGCCTGTTGCTGCTGCTTTCTGTATCTTTTTTGGCCCGACTCCCATGAGTATTGGCCTAAAACCCAGAGCATACAGTCCTGTAAATATTTTTGGCAAAGTATGCGGCGATTTAACACCATTCGGTGAAGTAAAACAGGACGATAAGATTTATGTTCGTTCGTTATAGTATGAAATTGTAATGAAGATCATCATGTAAGATGATGAATATCATTTCTTTATCGTTTTTATCTCCTTGCAATAGTTATATTTTAGTAAAAAGGTTAGTTAAAAAACATATCGGAGCGGTTTTTCATCTTTATACTTCTTCTACTCAACCTCAAGAACAAATTTCTTGAGGTTTTTTTATATGCTTAAGCTTTCTTAATTTTAACAAAAATCCCAATTCTTGATTGAATACAAAATATCCGGAATAGTATTGGAATCCGGAAAATATTTACACATGCAAATGGAAGACTAAATCTGTTAATATTTCTGATTGATAGTAGAATAATGAATTATTGTATATGAAAACCCTGTCAAATTTCCTTATTATTTCAGGTGAAGGACGCAATGTTGGCAAAACCATTCTTGCCTGCAACATTATTTCCAAATTCAGCAGAGATCATACTATTATCGGACTAAAACTCACACCCTATGTACATGAAAATGTTGTTAATACGGAAGTTTTAATTGCAAATAAGGATCTTATTCTGCATGAAGAAACAGAAAATTATACCCGGAAAGACAGTTCACGAATGCTTGCAGCCGGAGCTCACAAAGTGTATCTTTTGCAAGTATCAGATGAAAAATTAATAACAGGTTTCGATGCCTTTATGAATCTCATTGAGAAAGATGCTCTTGTTGTCTGTGAATCAGAAAAATTGTATACAATTATCAATCCGGGAATTTCTTTATATATCAGACATATTAGTTGTCAAACCGAAACAAATCAAAAACAATTGCCGGAAGAATCTGCAGCCAGGATAGTTAATTTTTCTATCAACAGCTTCGATATCGATTTGAATTCAATACAAATTGAAAACAAAAATTGGAAACTTATTGAAAAAATCTCATAACGGTGGCTATCGATAAATCCTATGCGAAGATATTTATTCGAAAACAAATATGCCTTCCTTCGATTATTACGTTATGATTGAATATTGTTGTTTTTCAACAAGTTACAGTCATATAGATTGATGAGTATATTGCATACAGGAAGTTGGTCATAATAAGGCAGCAAATGGATATGATGTAATGAAAAAAGAATGAATCCAATACTATTGTAAATGCAAATTGTATTATGAAACGAATAATTTACATTGATAATATCAGAATAGTACTAATAGCTCTGGTTGTATTGCATCATCTGGCCATTACATTTGGAGGGCCCGGCGGATGGTATTATATAGAAAACAAACCTGATTCTTTTTCAGTATTCCCACTTTCTATGTTTCTGGCCACCAATCAGTCCTTTTTTATGGGCATGTTTTACCTTATATCAGCCTATTTTACAGCAATTTCTCTTAAGAATAAGAGTACATGGTCTTTTTTAAAAAGCAGGCTGGTACGTTTGGGAATCCCACTGCTCTTCTTTTATTTTATCGTGTCACCTCTGACAATTTTTATCCTGTTACGTTTTGGTTACGGAGAGGATATACAGTTTTTTCCCTTTATCAAGGAGCATCATGGATTCGGAGTGGGCCCGATGTGGTTTGTTGAAGCATTATTGATTTTTACCGTGGCTTATCTGATTGCCCGTTCTCTTTTTTGCAAAGGCAATTCAGATATAAACCTGCCAAAAAAGATCCCGAAAAATTATCTGATCATTTTAACCGCATTGGCAATTGGAGTTATAAGTTTTCTGGTGCGAATAAAATTTCCTCTTGGCCGGAATCTTAAACCGTTTGAATTTCAACTTGCGTTCTTTACACAATATATATTTTTCTTTATTATTGGTATTGTGGCCTATCACAATGACTGGTTTGAAGCAATTCCTTATAAAAAAAGTCTGAATTGGTTTTTTCTGGCCCAGGTATTGATCCTGATCGTACTCCCGCTCGCTATGGTATTCGGGATAGGACCCTCCGGGAATCTCGATACATTTTTGGGAGGATGGACCTGGCAATCCCTTGCTTATTCTTTATGGGAGCAGGTTACGGGATTTTCATTGATTATTGGATTAACAGGTATTTTTAAAAGGAAACTAAATACACAAAATGAACTTACCAGACAATTGTCAGCATCGGCATATCTTGTATTTATCATTCATCCGTTGGTTCTGGTTTCTATTGGTGCAGTTTTTAAAGATCTGGAATTATACCATCTCCTTAAATTTCTTTTATTAGCTCCCGTAGCCTTACTATCCTGTTTTATACTGGCCATAGTGATTCGTAAAATACCGCTTGTTAACAGGGTCGTATAGATCCGGATTCAATAATGATGGGAAAACTCATCATGGTTATGGCAATATAATAATTCTTAATAAACGGATGCAGTCACAGAATCTTTATATCGTTGATCTCTGTATTGCTTTTTTTTGTAAATTGAAAAATGAAAGAATGATGAAAAATCATTTAAGATTGAAGTATTGATATTATGCTGAATGATCTTAAGACTTATCAAAATCTCTTCAAAAAGTTGGACATTGGTGTTATTATCCTTGATAATAATGGAGATATTACTGAAGTCAACGCCAGGGCTATAAAAATTCTTGGACTTGAGAAGAATAAACCTTTCAATATCCTGTCAGAATATAAAAAATGGGAAGCTGTCAAGAT
>JAFGQO010000216.1 GCA_016935615.1 Bacteroidales bacterium | reverse complement strand
GGATGAAGAAATCAAGAATTATGACAGGGAGCCTTCGTTGCAGATGTTTAAGGTGCTTGAAGGGGATAAGAAAGTTGAATCGAAAATAGCTTTGTGCCGATCTTTTGAAGCATTAAAATTAAAAATTTAATAAGATTCTCCATATGCCAACAGACTATAAGTACTTTGCATTCATCAGCTACAGCCATCAGGATACCAAATGGGGCAAATGGTTACATAAATCATTGGAAGGATACCGCATCCCAAAGAAATTAAAGGGGACAACCAATTCCGTTGGAGAGGAAATACCCCAAAAAATTTATCCCATTTTTCGCGACCGCGAGGAACTTCCCGTATCAGCTGAGCTTTCTGAAAATATTAGTAAGGCATTGCAGCAATCGAAATACCTGATTGTTATCTGCTCACCAAGCTCGGCCAAATCTAAATGGGTAAATGAGGAAATCATTCAGTTTAAAAAACTGCATGGAGAAGACAGGATTTTACCCATTATTGTTGATGGTGAACCAAATGTTGATTTAAAGCCCGGCTGGTATGGCCTTGAAGAATGTTTTCCTCCAGCACTGAAATTTCATTTAAAAGAGAATGGAGAGTTATCTGACGAAAGGACAGAACCCATTTGTGGCGATGCCCGGAAAGGAAAAGATGGAAAAAAGAATGCGCTGTTAAAACTAATTGCAGGGATTTTAGCAACACCATACAATGTACTGAAAGACCGTGAGCAGCAAAAACGTATTCGGAACTTGAGTTTACTTGGAAGTGTTTTGGGATTTCTATTAATCGCATTTGGATGGATAACCTGGAGGGCGGTTGAGGCAGAAAAGGAAGCAATTATTCAAACAAATCGTGCATTAACTGCTGAGGATTTGACTAGAGCTGAACGTGATAGTGTGATAATTGCAAAACAACAGATTGAAGTAGAGAAAGATAGTACAGAGTTAGCCAGGCAAGATGCAGTTCGCCAGAGAAATAGTGCGATTGAGTCTGATAACAGAACAAAAAAAACATTGGCAGCAATTTATTTTGAAAAGGCAAATAATCTAATCACGAATGATCAAACTTCTAAAGCTTTTCCATATATAATTGAAGCGATAAAGAAAGATTTGAAAAATGAAGGTTATAAAAAAAGGCTTTTTAACTTAATTCAAAATAAGATTTTTTATATATCCGTTTATGAGCCATTAAAGCATGATGGGTATGTTTATGAAGCCAACTTTAGCCCTGATGGTAAATATATAATAACAGCATCAGCCGATGGAACAGCAAATGTGTGGAAAAGCTCTTCGGGAGGGAGGGTATGTGAACTTATATTACATAATAGTTTTGTATACACTGCTAATTTTAGTCCTGATGGAAGATACATACTAACTGCTTCATATGATGGCACTGCTCGTGTATGGGCAACCCAAACAGGACTGCCTGTATCGAGACCAATGAAGCATAACGATGGGGTAGTTTCAGCTAATTTTAGTCCAAACGGGAAATATATTGTAACGGCTTCATATGATGGTACAGCCCGTGTGTGGGAAAGCTTAACCGGGCAACCTGTATCAAAACCAATGTCGCATAATTATTGGGTAAATTCTGCTATTTTCAGTTCAGATGGGAAATATATTGTAACAGCTTCTGCTGATAGTACATCACGTGTTTGGGAGGCCTTTTCTGGTAGTCCTGTATCCGAATTAATGATTCATGAAAATAGGATAAAAATGGCAAGCTTCAGTCCTGATGGAAAATATGTTGTAACGGCATCAGAAGATAATTCGGCATGTGTTTGGGAAGCCAAGACAGGAAAACCTGTTTCTGAATTGATGAAGCATAATAAATCTGTTAATACAGCTTTTTTTAGCCCAAATGGTATGTATATTGTAACTGCTTCAGAAGATAACACAGCACGATTATGGGATGTTGCAGGGAAGGGCGTATCTGAACCGATGAAACATAATGATGGTGTAAAAGCTGCAAGCTTTAGCTATGATGGGAAACTTGTAATAACAGCTTCATGGGATGGAACTGCAAGGGTCTGGGATAGCTCAACTGGAATGCCTTTTTCCGAACCAATAGAACATGATGGTCCTGTTTATTCAGCCAACTTCAGCCCAGACGGGAAATATATTGTAACGGCTTCGATGGATGGAACTGCTAGGGTTTGGGAAAGATTAGTTGGAACGCAAATATTTGATCCAATAGTGAATGATTCTAGTGTCAATATGGCTAACTTTAGTCCAGATGGGAAATATGTGCTAACTGCATCAGAGGAAGGAACGGCACGTATCTGGAAATGCTTAACCGGGCAACCATTATCCGAAACAATGAGTGATAATGAAGGGCTTCATACAGCTAGCTTTAGTCCTGATATGAAATATGTTGTAACGAATTCTTGGGATGGAACAGCCCATATATGGGAAAGTCCCTCCGGTCAATTAATTTCAAAGCCAAAGGAGTATGGTGATGATGTGATATCAGTGGATTTTAGTCCAGATGGGAAATATTTATTAACGGCTGCATGGGATGGAGCTGCTTGGATATGGGAAAGCTTTACTGGGCAAAAAGCATTCGAACCAATATTGGATGATGGTTACATTTATACAGCACAATATAGTCCAGATGGGAAATATGTTTTAACGGCTTCGGAGGACAGTATTGCGCGCATTTGGAATAGCATAACAGGGGAACCAGCATCTAGGCCAGTGAAGCTTTATGATAATATAGACATAGTGTCTTTTAGCCCTTCTGGTAAATATGTTTTAGCAGTATTAGAAAAAGGGAGGGTACAGGTATGGGAAAGCCTTACTGGAAAATTAATATCTGAACCTATAATTCATAATGATTATATAAGTATGGCTAGCTTTAGCCCAAACGAAAAATATATTGTAACTGCTTCATGGGATAATACTGCACGGGTTTGGGAAAGTTTAAGCGGGAAAGCTGTTTCGGAACAAATGATACATGGCGATGATTTAACTTCAGCTCATTTTAGTCCAGATGGGAAATATATATTAACTGCTTCAAAAGATGGAACAGCCCGAATGTGGGAAAGCTTAACAGGAAAACAAATTTTAGAACCAATGTTACATAATGCAGGCGTAAACACAGCCAACTTTAGTTTTGATGGAGAATATGTATTATCGTCTTCAGATGATGGAACTACAATGGTGTGGAATGTATCATACTACAACGATATAAATTGGGATGATTTTTTAAGTTTCTGCGAAAACTTGGTAGGTTATAGATTAAATAGTAATGGAAGTATAATGAAAATTGGATTATTAAAAAAGGTGGAAGTGTTTGAGAAATATGGATTAGAAAATGATTTTTTCAGGTGGTACCTCACCAATCCCGAGGAAAGAAGTATTCGACTTAATTCAAAAACTACATTTGAAGGATATAAAAGGAAAAAACTTGATGATTTTAAGAATACACTACTATTTGAATTAGAGGAATTATATGATTTATCAATTAATGATCCTATCTTATTGTCGACTTTCACAGTAAAGCTTATTGCAAATAATAAAATTTCAGATTATTACAGGAACTTTGCAATTTATAATTCAAAACGTGCTACATATTTGGATTCTACCAATTGGGAAGTATGGTATTTTAGGAGTATGTTTTTAATGGAAACAAAGGAGTATTCTGAAGCATTGAATGCTATAAACAAATCCATTAAGTTAAATCCTGAAGCATATACTTCTATTTTTTTAAAGGGAAATATGTATTCAAAATTTGATCAACAAAAGGCATACGAGGAAAGCACAATAGAGAGTTTCAAGGTTTTCAAGCAAACATCAGAAAAGGGTTCAACTATAAAACAACGAAATTATCTTGAGGAGATAGCAGATACCTTAAGGTCTTTAAATCTATTTTCAGAATATGAAGACACCAACAGTGAAATTTTAAGAATTGATAGTAGTGATTATGTTGATGACTCAAACGGTTATAACAAGGGGCAGTTAGCAACAGCTTTTGGGAACCTATCTTTTGCTCAATTATTAAATAAAAAATACAGCGATGCAATAATAAGTGCCCAAAAAGGAATCGAACTCTGGGAACAAAAAATCTGGATTGAGAAAAACCTTGCCCATGCCTACCTGTTCTCCACCCAATTCGAAAAAGCCAAAGAAATTTACCTGAAATACAAAGATGAAGAAATGATGTACCAAAATTTCAAAGTTTTTAAAACTGGCTGCCTGGAAGATTTCGACTATTTCGAGGAGCATGGCATTACCCACCCCGATATGGAAAGAATTAGAGCATTACTTAACAACTAACTTATGAAAGGGAATATTATTCCATTGCTTATGCTAAAGATTCAGGTATTTGTTTGCTTTGTTTTTTTGGGATTTGGTTTACTGGCACAGGTAAATATATCCGAATGTATAGTCTCAAAATGCGATACCTTTCATTTACCCTACAATGGTTTGGATAATACAATAATTTGCTGCTCGTATGAGGAAGGGATGGTTGAAGTAGAGCTCAATGTGGATGGCTCGATGCAAAAAATGATCACCCTTCAGAACGCCGCTTTTGGTGAGGATTATTTTCGTGAAGTAAAACTGGACAGCCTCGATTTACCTGAATTTATCATCACGGCGTATAACCGGTCCTCAACCTATGGTGCGGTGTATCCGGTTCTGGTATTTCTGAATGGATGCTGGTGGGATATTATGAGCCTGCCTTTTCAACAATACGAGCTAATTGGCCCTGATAAAAATGGAATCTTTAGTATTAATGAGACCCTACCCAATAAGAGGATATTAAAATATGTTGATGGTGTTTTTATTACTGGGCAATAATAATTCCTAAGGAATAAAATGTAACAGCACAAGGTGAAGCAGAAGCAATTTGCTCTATATTTGATAATTTTTAAATTTCTAAACCAGGGCTTATGACCAAAATTCTGATCCATGTTCCCGGGTTCAATATCGGGAACCCCGAAATGATAACTATTTATGAAAAGGTTGCAGATTTTGCCCGATTGGGCGAACCATGCATTTTCTTTGGCCAGCCGGGGGTCGGGAAAGAATTTCTGGCTGAATACTATTATCAGGTTTGGAAAACCGTAAAGAAGGAATCAAAATTTGAGTCGGTAAACTGTGGATGTTTGTTTGGCGAAACGGCACATAGTGAGTTGTTTGGACACGAAAAGGGAATTTTTACCAACGCGCTGGCCCATCAGGGTTTTTTTGAAAAATTGAATGCTGTACATGGTGTTTTGTTTCTCGACGAATTTGCCGACCTGCCACAGGAAGTACAGCCCATGCTTTTAAGGGCAATCGATACCGGCCATAAACGCAAAGCCCGAAGGTTGGGTGGGAATACTGCCTATCCGACCGACCAGGTTAAAGTTATTGCAGCTACCGAGCGGGAAAAGGAATTGATAAGGCCTTCATTGTTGAACCGTCTGGGTTTTCAGTTGCATGTTCCCGGGCTCGATGAACGGCCTGAAGATGTAGTACATGCCATACCTTATTTTCTTAAAAAGATATTGCAATCACGACTTGATAGGGAATCGATCTTCGTTACTATTTTCAGGTTTTGCAAGGAGGATATGGAACGTTTCGACGACCGGGGGAACCCCTGGAACAGGGATGCCTCTGTTGTTAAAAATTATAGTGATTTTATCAAAATTATTTCAGATGAAATTCTTAACGAAATTTTCAAACACCAGTGGCCAGGGAATTTCAGGAGCCTGAACCGCGCAATTGCTTATGGCCTGGTACGATGTCAAAATCTGGAAACCGAATTGCAGCTCAAAAACTCTTTTCTTAAGCATTTCAGGGAGGGATTATCCAATTTTGCTGTTCCGGTAAAGGGTAAAGAGAGAAATGCGAAAAGCTTGAATATCTTAATTGAAAATGAATGCCCTTATGATGATGAAGAAAGAACAAATATCTCAAAGAATATTAGCGAAGTTTTTCCGGGGATCAAAAAAGAAAAAATCGTCAAAATGGCTGATTTCCTTGTGAGGAAAAAAGACCGGCCGTTTACTGTTCAGGAGTTTTATCAGAATGTGCAGGTAACCGGTAAAAGGAACTCGCAAATCCAACTACAAAAACTGGCCGATAATAAATTTCTCCAATCCCATACCATTGGGAACAGAAAGCATTATAAAATAAACGAGAAACTATTAAACATTAATTACTGGATTGAAAACGAAAAAGATCCATTGGCTTTGCCCGTCGATAAAAGCAAACCGGTCAACAATGTCGATTTGCTCAATACCATTTATATGGCCATGGAAGTTTTAAAGGGCGTTTACATCAGCGGCCCTGAACGGTCGGGCAAAACAACCTGGGCAATTCACGTGGGTAATGAACTGGAAAGCAGGGGATACAAGGTTTTTTATTTCTCGGTTTATCATGAAAACGGCCTGAATCTTTTGGTAGAGGAAATCAATCGACTTTTGAAAAAAGAGGGTGTTGAAACAGAGGAAAATGGGAAAACGGGCTTTGGAGAAACGGTTTTAGCTACAATCGACAAAATGACCGGATACCTTGAAAATTTCTTTTCACAATCACAACAACCGGTATTGATAATCGATAATGAAGAACTTTTAAATACACAAGAAAAGCATGAACAGCTTGATTCGATCTTAACACGTTGGAAAAGCATTTTCCGCTTTATCATTGTAGGGGATAAGATGGATAACCGTGATGCCTATAAGGAATTTGTTGAGGTTTTGGTATAGTTCATCATTCATCATTTTCATCTTCACATCTTTAGTAGCCTTACATATACTTCCCGTTATATCAATATTCTTTTTAGAAATAAGTGCGAAAAAATCTGAAACTTCGCGAAATTCCAATTTACTTCTCGATGATGAGTTGATTTTAAAGTGTTGTATTTCATAATAATTGGTTATGTATGTTGTTGTCTGGCACAATATTTAAAGGACTATCAATAATTAATGTAAGAACAATTTAGTTGCAGCATTGCACTAAATGTGTTGAATAATAGTATAAACCGTGAAATGGAAGGAATACGAAGAACTTTACAGATTGTAGTTTTTTTAGCCATCTTATTGGTGACATCCTTGGCCGCAAAAGGGGAAGAATCTCCTACCCGTTATAATAGAGAACCCGGCTGGAAAGAATATCTGAGGGCCGATCGCTGGGCACGTGCCATGAAATATACCGGCGATCCCGATTCCCTGGCAAGGGCGCTGACCGAACCATTTGATAATATATTTTTAAAATACAAAACGATTTATTCCTGGATTGCCTTTAACATTGCCTACGATGTGCCGGCCTATCTTGGGAAATCTCCAAGGTATAACGACCCGATAACTGTACTCGACTCACAAAAAACGGTTTGCGCAGGTTATGCTAAGCTTATGTGTTTTTTATGCAAATCGGTTGGACTGGAATGTGAATACGTAACAGGCTGGGCTAAAAACTCGGTTGATGAGCACCTTGAAAGCATTGATGAATATCCCGACCATGCATGGAATGCCATATACATCAATGAAGAATGGCGCTATTGTGATATTACCTGGGGAGCAGGCTCTGTACTGAATAATGAAAAATTTATTCCCGGGTTTACCAGCGCATACTTCAATATGTCGGCAGAGAAAGCTTTTCTGCAACACTTTCCGCAAG
>JAFGQO010000215.1 GCA_016935615.1 Bacteroidales bacterium | reverse complement strand
TCCCATAGTGGTCACAAGAACCTATACCGTAACCGATGCCTGCGGCAATGCCAATACTTACGACCAGACCATCAACGTCGACGATTCTACTTTCCCGACGCTGGTATGTCCCGGCAACATTATTCAATGTGCAGATAATGGTTTGGGAGCATTCGTTTCAGGTATTAGCTTGTTGTCTTATTCTGATAATTGTTCTCTGCCCGGTAATTTGGTTGTACTTTACAATATAAGTGGTGCCACTATAGCAAGCGGGACAGGTGATGCCAGTGACTCCTTTTTTAATACCGGATTATCAACAGTGCAATACGTTGTTATAGATGAAGCTACCAATGCTGCTACATGCAATTTTGATGTAACCATCAATCCTTTGCCCATAACATCAGACATTGCAGGGAATAACATACTCCCATGTTATGCTTCCAATGAGACCTATACTGTTAATCATGTTCCTGACTCAAAATATTTATGGACCGTACCATCAGATGCAACCATCTTAACAGATACAAGCGGACTTGGAGTGAATTCCATTCAGGTTAATTTCGGATCTGTCAGCAATGATATTACAGTAACGGAATTAAATGCTTATGGATGCATGGGAGTAACAAAATCTTTAGAAATCCATTTGCTCGGATGCGAACTGATTGCAAATTTTGAAACAGATAAAACCACGGCCTGCCAGCAAGATACAATCGTTGTATGGAGTACATCATCCGGTGTTTCCGGAAGTTCTTCATATAGCTGGGATTTTGGTATAAATGCTATTCCTGCAACTGCTGCCGGTCCCGGACCACATGAAATATACTATACTTCTGATGGATTAAAGACTATTACTTTAACAGTAGCAGAAGGAGTGACTGATACAATCAGTAAAGATGTAACCATTCTTGCTTTACCAGGTATAGTATTATCCGGTGATAACAGATGTGGCAGTGGCGATGTTATTTATGAAGCTATCCCGGATAATGGAAATGTGGTTGAGTTTTCTTATGATGCCGGATCAACGATTGAAGAAAGCATCAATTTTCCACCTTATCATCATACAGCTAACCTGAATGAAAATGAAACATTAGAGGTTTGGGCAAGAGCAGTTAACAGTGTATACGGTTGTTATGGAAACTGGTCCGAAAGTATCACACTTACTGCATATCCGCTTCCTGTAACCGGGGAAATTATTCCTGAATCGACAAGTGTAACTCCCCCGGAAAACCATCTTGATGTTGCATGCCACAACGAATCGAAAACATACTCCGTCAATGCAACACCGGGTTCCACCTATACCTGGAATGTACCGGACCTCAGTATTCAAATTGAGGATGCCGAATCCATTGAGGTAATCTGGGAAACAGATGAAGGATCACATTCTATTACGGTCAGGGAGACATCAGATGAGGGATGTGAAGGCAGTTTGCGCTCTGAACAGGTTTATGTGTCTGCACCGGAGGTTGATCTTGGTTCCGATCAGGAGATCTGCGAAGGCGAGAGCTACACGTTCATTGTACCTGATGGCTTTGCTTCTTATGAATGGCATGATAACAGTACCGGTAGAGAATATACAGGTTCTGCCAATGAAATGATCTGGGTTGGAGTTACAAGTGATTACGGCTGCACAGATCACGACACAGCAGAACTTATTGTGCATCCTTTGCCAATTCTTGATCTTGGGGATGATATTTCGGTATGTGGCGAAGAAGGGTATGAAATTTACCCGGGAGAATATAATTCATATCAATGGACAATAGGAAGCAATACATATACTTCCAGTTCAGTCATTGTTTATTCGGGAACAGGGACCGTTACCCTGACTGTTACAAATAGTTACAATTGTGAAGCTGAAGATGAAATAGAGATATTACCTTGTGATCCTGACCTGTACTTCGGAGAGATCAGCAATGTTTTTACTCCAAACGGTGATGGCGTTCATGAAACCTGGGTAATCAACAACATTGAACTGTATCCGGATGCAACGATAGAGGTTTTTGACCGTACCGGCCGACTGGTTTTTCATAAAGATGGTGGTTACGGCAACGACTGGGATGGTACTTTCAAAGGGAAACCTTTGCCCATGGATACATATTATTATATCATTGATTTTAAATCAACAGATCTGGCACCACGAAAAGGAACTGTTACTATTGTGAGGGATTAAAACCAAACTAAAACGTTTTATTACAGAATATTTCTAAATACCATGTTAAAGAATAAACCCTATATATACATTTTCATATTGCTCATAATAAAACCTATAACTCTGGTTTGTCAGCAACAACCTCTTTACAGTCAATTCACTTTCAATAAATATTTATTTAATCCGGCTGTTGCCGGAAGTGAACAAATTACCGTAATAAAAGCCACAGGTTATGAACAATGGGTTGGATTTGAAGGAGCACCGAAATTCCATACGTTGAGTTTTGATACACGTATTTTTCTTGACACCAAAAAACCCAGAAGAAATGTAAGGAAAAAGTTCAAAATCATTAAACCCGGTTCAGTTGGAACAGGAGTTATGATTTTCAACGAAAAACATGGTCCTATGAGTCATACAGGTATATCGGCAACCTATTCCTATCACATTAAAATAAACAAACAGCAATTGTCTTTCGGACTCACACCTGTTCTTTCAAATCTGGGCCTAAAATCATCGAATCTCATCCTGCCTGATGAAATGCCGGATGATTTATTAGAGGGCGATAAGACAAGACGGTGGATCATGGACTTTAATTTTGGTGTTTATTTTCTGGCAAAAGAATACTATGCAGGATATTCAATACATCATATTACAAGTTCTGTTTTACAATGGGGCGGAAGCAGCAATGGGGATTACAAATTAAAAAGGCAACATTATCTGATGGGAGGGTATACATACTCAATATCCTATGATCTTGCCCTTGAACCTTCCCTGCTTTTAAAAATCCCTGAAGGTAGTACTCCGGAACTGGATCTGGTTATGCAAACAACGATTAAACAGAATTATTGGTGTGGTTTATCCTATAAATCAACCAAGACAATTTCAATTTTCGGAGGTTTGAACTACGACAGGTATTTCTTCACCTATGCTTTTGATTACAATCTGGGCAAAATGGGCAGGTATTCTTACGGTTCACATGAAATTATGCTTGCTGTCCAGTTGGGTGAAATTTCAAAGCGTTACAGGTGGTTGAATACGTATTGATACTATAGAAAATCATACAGCTTATTTTTACTCAATCATAAAAAAAAGAGGAGAAAGGTAAAAACCTTCCTCCTCTTTATGCAATCATTAATAACAAGTTTTAATCCCATCCCGGTGTTTGCTCCAACTGACCATCGGAAAGAGTTACTTCCGATTGTGGTAATGGTAAAAATCCTCCGGTTTCAGGTCGGTAATCTACAGTGTAGATCACATCTGCTCCCACATTCTTAACCGGTATATTGGTAGCCACTGCAAATGCAGCTTCAGCATCATGCCAGCGCAACAGGTCAAAATACCTGAATCCTTCACCAACCAGTTCATGCCGGCGCTCAGCCTTGATAACGTCAAGAGTGACAGTAACCGGGTCAAGCTCTGCCCTGCCCCTTATCAGGTCAACATAACTCTGTGCATTCGGGCTTCCAAGCTCTGCCGACATCAGCATGATGTCTGCAAAACGGATCAGGATATCGTCCTGCATATTCCAGAGCTGCATGTTATCCTGAGAAGGATACTGAATGAAATATATACTTGCAATACGGTTTTCACCCGGTACGCTGTCGTACACCGGCAGATATTTCTTTGACCACAGTCCGGTTTCATGCATCTGGTTATCCGATCCCCAGACAAAATTGTCCATGATGGGCCCTTCTTCCGGATTGGGAATATTTAAGTTCAGTATTGAACCTTCCCTTCTCAGATCCCCTTCTTCAAAACTATCCCAAAGTTGAGGATTAACAGGGCCGCTTCCCCATCCTTCACCAAAAGGCAGATGTCTCTGCTGACGAAGTCCTGAATAGAGAACATTCTGGTTGGAATAACTCAGTTCCTGGCCAAGATTTGAACTCCAGCCACCATAGATCGAGTATTTTATGGCAAATACTGTTTCTTTATTAAGTGCTGCACCATCAGCCCATACCAGGTTATTATCCGCTGCAAAAGGATAGTTGACATTTACATTGGCATACGTCCAGTTGTTGCGAAAATCACTTAGCAAACCATGTCCGCTGTTTTCAATGCAATCATCAAGCCAGCCAATGACATCCTGAGAAGTAATTGTTCCTCCATCCGGCAAAGCAATGGATGTTTGCCCGTAATATCCGGTATAGAATAAGAAGACACGTCCCATCAAACCTTCGGCTGCCCATTTTGTTGCGTGCCCCAAACGTGCTCTCTGTGAAGCATCTAAGGGATTAAAGGCAACGGCAGGCATCAATTCAATAGCTGTTTTCAGGTCAAAAGCAATCTGTCCGTATATTTCCTCAGGAGCAGCTCTCGGAATTTTTGTAGGAGCATCCGGCTCAAGTCTCAGAGGCATAGGGCCAAAAAACTGGCATAAACGGAAATAGAAAAAGGCACGTAAGAAGTACGTTTCTCCCAGTGCTTGGTTCCTGTCATCTTCGTTTTCAAATTCGGCCTGATCAAAACGTTTCAGGATCAAATTTACACGTAATATCCCGGCCCAGGTGGTTTCAAAAAGATCCATGTAATAATCGGAACTGGCAACACTAAAAGCATCGGTACCATGAAATCCGTCATCGTTTGAACCTCCTCCGCCAAAGCGGTCATCCGACAATAGCTCGGACACAATAATGGGATTATTGTTCCCGGCATCGATAGGCAATGCTGCGTAAGCCCCGGCCAGTGCTTCTTCAATATCTTCCGGGGTCTTATAGTAACTTTCATCTGACCTGTGGTAAAGGTCTTTCTGTTCCAGGAAATCCTCGCCACAGCTTGTGGCAATAAGTGCTATTGCAACAAGTATAATATTTCTTATTTTTTTCATAACAAATCTCTTTTTTGATTAAAAGGTAATGTTTACACCAACCATAAAGGTCCGCGATTGAGGAACCAAGCCTAAATCGATACCTGAACCCCAGGGATAATCTTCATCAGGTTCATCATTATTTTCCGGTGAATAACCCACTTCAGGATCCATTCCGGGATATTTCGTAAATGTATACAGGTTTTTAACCGCTCCGTAAACACGAAACTCTGAAAATGGGAAGCTTTTGAATAGCGTTGCAAAATCATATCCTATGGTCAGATTGCTGATACGGAAAAAATCAGCATCTTCAATATAGATGTCAGAGATCTCCTGCCAGTTCCTGTGACCTCCTTGTGTCAGACGGGGGTACCTGTCTGAAGTCCCATCCCCATGCCAGCGCTGATCATATACTTCTTTTGTAAAATTACTCCTGTAACTGTCCACCGAACGGTAGTTCTTTGCCACCTGCTGACCAAAATGTCCGTAGCCGTACAATTGAACAAATATCCCTTTGTATTCGGCACTGAATCTCAGTCCGAGAATAAAATCGGGGTGAGGATTCCCGATCATGACTTTGTCCTCGTCATCAATAACACCATCGTTGTTCTGATCCACAAAGCGAACATCTCCCGGTGCCGCATCGTCAAAATAGGGTTCTCCATCAGGTCCGACCCAGGCAGCTACTTCTGCTTCATTCTGTAAAATACCATCGGTCTCAAATCCATAAAAATACCCTACGGGATATCCCTGTTCGGCACGGAACAACTCGGCATCCATACCCTGGCTCAAGACATGTGTGGGCCCTTCCATGACAGAGTCTGCACTGGGCAAATTAATGACTTCGTTCTTGTTGTATGCAAGTGTTCCGGTTATGTCATAACTGAAATCACCCTTGCGTTGGTTCCACTGTAACATCAGTTCAATCCCCTGGTTACGTATCTGACCGCCGTTCAGCCAGGGAGGAAGTGTTCCCAGCATGGCCGATGCGGGAGGATCTATCAACCAGTCCTTAGTATCTTTCCTGTACCAGTCGAAAGCAAACTGAAGTTTGTTGTTCAGAAAATTCATATCCAGTCCGACATCTGTCTGCTCCGAAGTTTCCCATCTGATATTGCTGTTCGGAACCTGTGTCGGTGAAGAACCCACAGAAGACAAATCATGTTCGGGTCCAAAATAATAATTTACGCCCGTAAGCTGCAAAGTGGAGAGATAAACAAAATCTCTGCCGACATCCTGGTTCCCGTTTTGTCCCCAGCTAAAACGTAATTTGGCAAAACTTAACCAACTTTTCATATTATCCATAAACGGTTCATTGCTCAGGATCCAGCCTGCTGCAAACGAAGGAAATGTGCTCCACCTGTTTTCCTTCGGAAAATTTGAAGAACCATCTGCGCGCAAGACAGCAGTGAACAGATACTTTTCCCTGAAATCGTATGACAAACGACCAAAATACGAAAGCAATCCCCAACCGTATTTATCCTGGCTGCCAAAACTTGCCAGGGCTGCATTACTTGCATCAAGGGGAGGGAAATTATCGAGATACGCATATTCAGGATCATTGAAAACACTCCCTTCATTATGTCCTTCAATATGCAGATCGCGGGCATTTTTCTGCGCTTCATGCCCTGCCAGAACGGTTACATTATGCTGGTCTGCTATATCAAATGAATAGGTTATTGTATTGGTCGAAGTCCATGTATACCCCGAATACATGTTCTGATCCAACTGGTCACGGGTATTGGTTGAGATTGCACTTAGATTATAGGAAGGTGTCCAGTGGCGGCTTGAACTCCACCAGCTATTGATCCCGAAGGCAGAACGTAAAATAAGGTTTTTCACGGGCTGAAGCTGAAGATAGACATTCCCGAGGATCGTATTGTTGTTGTTTGTGTTCCATTTGGCTTCATTCTCCATAGCTGCAATCGGGTTCCCTTCATTTAAATTCCAGCCGATAGAACCATGGTAAGGGTATGAAGGATCATTCAGCGAATCGGCATACATAGGTAAAAAAGGACTGGTAACAAGCATATTATGCAGGTCGTTCCAGTAAATATTCCCGGTACGGATCGTGGGATTCTTCTCGTTGGTATAGGTCACATTTTCACCAAGGACAATGATATCACGTCCTAAGGCTTCAAACAATACATGCTCGCTGTTCAGACGCAGATTGATGCGCTCATACCCATTGTTAACCTGCTTGCCGATCACACCATCCTGTTTAAGGTATGATGCTCCCAGAGAATAAGCAGATGCTTCCGATCCGCCGGTAATATTCAGGGCATGACTTTGTATGGGGGCATTCGGATTTTCTATTTCCTTGTACCAGTTTGTTCCTTCCCATTCTCCGCTTTCTATACGATCCCAGTCAGGTACATGAGTGTTCGTAGCAGTAAAATCGAATTCTCCCCGTTCGGGATAGGTATTCAGAGCTGCCTCATTCATTGCATTTGCATATTCCTGTGCATTCAGCAATTCCGGAGGATTATAAACATTCTGCCATCCGTAATAACCATGATAGTTGATCGTGGGTTTGGCTCCGCGCCTTCCCTGTCTTGTGGTCACAAGGATTACTCCGTTGGCACCACGCGAACCATAAATAGCAGCAGAAGCAGCGTCTTTCAGAATATCAATACTTTCTATATCTGAGGGACTCAGATTATCAATATCTTCAACAGCAACACCGTCAACAATATAAAGCGGTTCATAATTACCAATGGTACCAATCCCGCGGATAAATATTTTGTTGCCCGATCCGGGAACGCCGTTATTTTGTGTAATGCTCACTCCCGGCGATAATCCCTTCAGTGCATCCATAGTGCCGGTGGTATTCAGCGCCTCGATATCTTCACCGCTAACGTTAAGGTTAGCACCTGTGTTCAGTTTTTTCTTCTGAACCCCGTAACCGATGACAACGATCTCATCCAAACCGATAATATCGGGTGTTAAGCTAATGCTTATGTCAGTCTGTGAACCAACAGGCACTTCTTCGTTAAGAAATCCTACATAGCTGAAGACCAGTATATCACTGCTTTTTGCATTCACTGTGTATTTCCCTTCAACATCTGTAATAGACCCTTTTGATGTACCTTTGATCAGAATTGATACACCAGGCAAGGGTTCACCGGTACTTGCATCAGTTACAATTCCCGTAACTGGCTTTTCTTCCTGCAAATTATTGTTTGCAGCAAGATTCTGCACCAGCAGGAAAGAGGAAATTCCCACAATAAGAAATGGTATTCTTAAAATGGAAAAACTCTTCCAACGTGTAGTTGTGTAGATTTTTTTCATAATAATTATTTGGGTTATGTTAGGTTAATAATATGCCTTAAAAGTATAAGAAATATTTATAAAAAATAAATTTTCCTGCTATTTACCGCAGAAATAGGAAATATTTCTCTCGATTAAAAAAATTACTTTGCTCAAAACCTTCACCTGATTCAGTATGTATTGTAATATCCGCGGTTTTTCAAAATAAATGAGCAGGCAGTCAAAATAACCACCTCCTCATTTAAACAACCCACAACTATATAATATGGTTACACAATAATAGCTTTGTCATCAGTTAATATCCGGGATTCTGTTCAATAGCGCCTTCCATAAGGTCAATTTCAACCTGTGGAATCTGAAACAGTCCTCTAGTTTCAACAAACCTGTTGCCATCCACATCAAGACTTAAGACATCAGATGTATGCGAATAATCACCTCCGTCATTCTCATCCACATAAGTCAAAACAGGTACCAATTTGGAAAAATCTCCCTTACAGGATCGTAAAATATCCCAGTATCTTAATCCTTCACCCCCTAACTCCCATCTTCGTTCATTAATCACATCATCAACAGTAATGCTGGCATAATTATGATCAGAATCACCGAAGGCTCTTTCACGAACCCTGTTAAAATAAGTCAATGCAGTTCCGGCATCTCCTCCGGATGACAAGTGTAATTCAGCACCCATAAGCAATACATCGGCAAACCTGATAACCATATAGTCTTCAAAAGCATTCCACTGCCAATCGGGTCGGGCTTCAGGTGAACCATTCACAGATGCAATTACATATTTTTTTGTATTGTAACCTGTGTATTGCGCCTGTTGTGCGCTTTCCCAATTGTATGTCAAGCCTTCATCATCCCATGAGAGAATGGTAGCTGTCCTTCGTGGATCATCGGGAGCAAAAGCATTCCAGTAGGTTGGTAAAACCGGCATCGCTCCCCAACCATTTCCATAAGGATCGATATTGGTTCCCCTGGGTCCAAGCATACGTTGAAAATGCGCACCCGCCCAATTTGATGCATTCCCTTCACCAACATAGCGAATACTCCAGACAACTTCAGGATTTGCCTCTCCTGCATAATCTGCCAGACTTGTATCGCTTCCGAGTTCAGAATAGCATGGCACTCTCCATAAACTGGCATACTCAGGTACCAGGTCGTGTCCGCTATTCGTGATAATATCGTCGATATATGTCCGTGCATCAGAAGCAGTAAAACCCATCAGGTCAGGATCGTTATAATACCCGCTATAGAACATATATACTCTGGCAATTATGGCTTTTGCAGCCCATTGTGTAATCCGGCCAAGATCTTCAGCGGGAACTTCTGAATAGATCTGTGGAAGAGCATGTTCTGCTGCAAAGATAAGATCCTGAAGAATGAAGTTATACAATTCTTCAGCAGGTGTTCTTCCGGGAATTTCATCAACAATAACATGATCAAGAGCAGGAATCTCACCAAACATCTGTGTCAGATAATAGTGAAAATAGGCTCTTAAAAAGCGAGCTTCGGCCTGGTATTGTAACTGTAAACTTTCTTTACCTGTCCAATCAATCAGACCTTCATTTTCAAGATAGGTATTTGCACGAAATATGGCACCATAATAAATGGTCCATGTTTCCCGGTGTGCAGTTGCTTCCGGCCAGACCACTGCACGATCCACTCTTTGGAAACCTCCTCCGTCACCTGTACCTGCACCACCGGCAAAATTATCAGATTTGATGTCAGAAAAAATAAACAAACTCCACCAGTCATCACGAAGTAACATATTGTATATTGCCGTTACAGCCTGTTTAGCGTCTTCTGGAGTCTGGTAAAAACCTTCCGTTACTTTGGATGTTGTCGGATACCTTTCCAGGAAGTCCTCACTACACCCAAATACAGATAGTGTAATGATAAATATAATCAGTATCTTTTTCATGATTCCTCTTTTTTAAAATGTAACATTCAAACCAATAAGATAGGTACGGGGAGAAGGATAGAATCCTATATCAATACCTGATGCATAGGCATCCTGAAGTTTCCCGTCTTCATCGTAGAATGAACCATATCCAACTTCCGGATCCAGTCCGTCGTATTTCGTTAAAGTCCAAAGATTGTTTGCTGCAACATATAACCTGCATTGCTGAAGTGGCGCATTCTTGAATAATTTCATAAAATCGTATCCGATGCTGATGCTTTTAATCCTCAGAAAATCTGCATCGTATATGTATAAATCACTGAATTTTCTCCAGTTCCAGTTGGCTTCAGTTCCCCGGGTTACCCTGGGAATTCTGTCTGAAGTTCCGGGGCCTGTCCAGCGGTCGAGGATAGTGGTTTTGTAATTCGGAAAGAATCGCTCTTCTATACGATAGCATTGTACAATCTCATTACCTCCCTGTCCCATGATGTACATACCAAAATCGAATCCTTTATAAGAAAGATTAATATTCAGCCCATAAATATAATTGGGATTCGGATCTCCCAGCATAACTTTATCTTCATCATTTATCAGACTGTCCCCATTTGTATTAACCCATATAACATCTCCAGGCTCGGCATCCGGCTGTAAAATGTCACCATTGGACCCAACATAGTTGTCAATTTCTTCCTGGGTCTGGAAAATACCATTGGTTTGGTACCCAAAGAAATATCCGATGGGATATCCTTCCCGTATTCCATAGAATACATCGGAACCATTGTATAAAACGCTGGATTCTCCGGGAATGTATTCTCCCGGAACATCTGTAACTTTGTTTTTATTATATGCAAAATTGGCACTGATGTCGACCATAAGATCACCAAATGTATTGGAATAACCCAACTCAAACTCAACACCGGTATTTATGACATTCCCTGCATTGATGAACGGATCCTCATTGCTGATCCCTGCAAGACCAACCACTCCTGGCACTTCCGTTTGAACAATCCAGTCTTTGCTTGTCTTTTTATACCAGTCAAACGTAAACCTGATACTAGTCAGGAAACGTGAGTCAAAACCCACATTGATCTGTTGTGATTCCTCCCATTTTAAACTGGGATTCGCAAGAATGTCAGGTGAAACACCAACTTCAGAAGTCCCAAATGGATAGTATCTGTTATCCGCGGAAACTGTGGCAAGGTACTGGTAACGGGAAGTTGGTTCTTTTCCGTTCCCTCCCCAGCTTCCTCTTATCTTCATGTAATTCAAAAAGCTAATCGTTTCCATAAAACTTTCTTCCGAAATTGTCCATCCTGCTGAAACAGCAGGAAACCAGCCATAACGATTGTTTTTCCCAAAGCGCGATGATCCGTCTCTTCGCAGAGATGCAGTCAATAAGTATTTCTCTTTGTAATTATAACTTAACCTTCCAAAAACTGAAAACCTACTGTCATTTTTCCCATAATCTCCTGTTGCATACAGTGTATCAAGCGAAGCGACATTCGACAGTACTTCTGCATCATTTGTCAGATATCCTTCCTTTTTCCCTTCAATCCAGTAAAACCAATTATCCTGTGCATTGATCCCCACCATGGCAAGAACATTATGTGCTCCGAAATCTCTTTCATAAGATACGGTATTATCCCAGTTATACCCTATTTCACGATTCATTTTCTGAGTATATTCGGGAATCACACGATATGTGAATGGAGTTAGTGTAAAGGTATCAAGTGCATTGGTATATTGTTCATACTTTAAAGTGGCGCCAATATCAGATCTCAACTTTAATCCTTTGACCTCAACTTCAGTATAAATGTTTCCAATAATATCGTCATACCTTTTCTCATCATTGTAATTGTAGTGCATGGATGCAATCGGATTGGATTGTTCCAACTGAAACTCTGATTTTCCAAAACCATCATATACATCTTCATCGAATACAGAAATAAGCGGACTTGCTTCCAATAATCCCCTCATAAAGTTGTTGTATATATTGGTTACTCCAAGCCCGTGTGTATTTCTGTGGGAATATGTCAGGTTCTGTCCAACAGTCAGGTATTTCTTTAATTTATGTTGTGAATTTATTCTAATACCAAACCGTTCGAAATAGGATTTCCCTTCATAATCGAAAATACCTTCTTCGTTATTGTATGATAAAGAGATTGAATAGTTGGATTTTTCATTTCCTCCTGTAATGCCTAAATAATGGCTCTGAGAAGGTGCATTCCTGTTTGTGGCTTCATCCTGCCAGTTTGTGCCTTCTCCGGCATTTGCTATTTCCTCTTCACTAAAGAAAGGATCCCGGTCCACACTTGCATTTGCTTCGTTCATGATCGTCATGTATTCCTCAGCATTCAGCATAGGAACCTGTTTTATCGGATTGGATATTCCGTAATAAAAATCATAGTTCACAACAGCTTTCCCTTCATGTCCTTTCTTCGTGGTAACAAGGATGACACCATCAGCAGCACGTGATCCATAGATGGCAGCCGAAGCAGCATCTTTTAATATATCAACCGATTCAACATCATTCGGATTCAAAGTATTTAGTTTTCCGGGAACACCGTCAATAAGGACAAGTGGCTCTGTTCCATTTACCGAACCCAGTCCGCGAATAGTGATATTGTAATCGGAACCGGGTTGCCCCGATTCTTTAACAATAACCATTCCGGGAGTAAGCCCCTGCAACGATGATTCGATCCTGGACAATTTGCTCTGACTGATATCTTCTTCTTTTACATGGGTCGTTGCACCTGTTACAAGCTTTTTCTTTTGTACACCATACCCGATTACAACAATTTCATCCAGACCAATGATGTCAAGAGTTAATCCAATGTTTATTTCGGTTTGTGAGCCAACAGGTATTTCTTCGTCAAGAAATCCAACATAGCTGAAAACCAAAACATCACTGCTTTTTGCGTCTACTGTGTATCTACCTTCAGAATCGGTAATAGAACCTGATGAAGTACCTTTAATGAGAATGGATACTCCCGGCAAAGGCTCATCAGTAGAGGCGTCTGTTACAATACCTGTAATAACTTTTTCTTCTTCCTGCAAAACATCACTTGTTGCAAGAAGCTTGCTTTGAAACATTAAGGATATCCCAAAAATAAGAACGATCATTCTTAAAATAGGAATCCTTTTCCAATGTAAAATTGTAAAGGATCTTTTCATAGTAATTAATTAGGTTAGAATAGATTTATAAGTATTTTTATTAATCTTCTCAATATAAATATTGATCAGAATAGATATACCTATACGGACCATTTGAGAAAAGAAATCACATTTATAGTAATACTCGGTCCGAAATTAGATTATGCCCTGTATATAAATGTGCTGTTTTGTTACATAAATATAGTGAATTTGTAAATGCCTGTCTATGAATTATAACATGATAAACTACTAACAGAACACGGCAGAATTGTTCTTAATAGCAATTCAATATGAATTCGGCTAACTCCCGATAATACCTGTTAAATCTTATATTATCACCTATTTCGCGACTTATTGAGTTAAGCGTGTTCAATATATTGCAGTCAAACGGATTGAAGCTCCTCGCCGTGCTCCGTCGCACGCTGTCGCTGAAGCTTTAGCGCAGGCGCCAGAAGCTATGGCGCAAGCGACAAGCGACGAGGAACTATCCTCACGAGCATAGCGAGTAATCTTCGATCCTTATTTTTTATTATTTTTGTGTTCGCTAACCCCGCAGCAACCTGCCCGCCAAAAGCCATGGCAGGCTGGGCTTCGGGGAACCAAGTTTACGAACTCGGCAAAGCCTGTGCGCTCACAGGATTCAAATCGTATCCTTTTTCAGCAATCTTAATTGTTTCTCGGTTTTTATCTCCCGAACTCAGATCTGATTTATCCCGGTGATACTGAGCACAAAAGTTTGGCGTTTCGATTTTCAGCCAAAGATCCCGTCGTAATATTCGCATACCATGAACCTGTCCGGGACCAACAACCATTCAAATAATCTGTTTTTTGCCTGTTCTAATAACTATTATGAATTTGCATATTGATTCTTATATTCGGAAGGAGTCATCCCATACTGGGTCTTAAAACATTTACTGAAATACTTAATGTCATTAAATCCGGACATATATCCAACTTCGGAAACATTGTATCCCGATTTAATAAGCAGAGTTGATGCAATTTTCAATCTGATCTGTCTAAGAAACTCTACAGGAGATAATCCGGTCAGGCCTTTAACTTTATTATAAAATACAGTTCTTCCAACAGTTGATTTTTCTACCAGTTTTTCTACATTAAACGCCGGATCGGAGTAATTTTCTTCAATCAGACTGATGATCTCATTTAGAAAAACTTCGTCTTTTGTCGACAGTTTCAAAGTATCTAACTCAATTTCGTTTTTATCCCGAAATTTTTTAATTATTATCTCTCTTTGCTTAAGAATGTTTGCAATTACTGCTTTAAGATATTCTGCATCGAAAGGTTTAAGTATATATGCCTCAGCACCTGTTTCTATTCCCTGAATTTGTATTTCCATATGCGATTTCGCCGTAAGCATAATCACAGGAATATGACTTGTTTCGAAGTTTTCTTTTACCTTACGGGTCATCTCAATTCCATCCATTCCCGGCATCATAATATCAGTGATTATTAAATCAGGATGAGTTTTTTTTATCTGATCTAATCCTTCTCTTCCATTTTTTGCAGCGATCATGTGGTATTTTGCTTCAAGTATATGTTGAATATATTCAATGATCTCGTCATTGTCCTCTACCAACAGTATCGTATTATCAGATGTTTGTTCACTTTTTTCAAACGTATCATCTGACTGTTCACCTTCTTCTTCAATTTTTCTGTGCCAGGTCTCACCTGATCCTGATGCCAGATCAATATATTCGTCTTTTTCAAAGTGGTCTCTTCCCAGTTTTATTATCAAAGTGAAAAGGCTGCCGGTATTTACTACAGACTCTACTTCCAATTCGCCATGATGCAATTTCATTATTTCATAAGAGAGAGCCAGCCCGATACCCGTTCCCTGGTAATTCACATCACTGCCTGACAGCGGAGTATAACGTTGAAATAATACAGGGATCTTATCTTTCGATATGCCTTTGCCTTCATCCCGGAATTGTATTTTAAGGTATCCGTCATCAGGACTCATTATCCTTACTCCAATACTTTTACCACTTTCGGTGAATTTAAATGCATTGGACAGAATATTAAACAACACCGAATCAAATTTGTCCTTGTCAACCCAAATGGTAAGATGTTCTATTTCAGATTGAAATTTGAAATGAATTTGTTTCTGATGCGCTATTTGATAAAAATTCTCACATACTTCTTTCACAAACTGAACAACTTCAGTCTCACTAATTATTAATCGCATTTTATTTTTCTGAATCTTCCTGAAATCAAGCAATTGATTTACCAACCTCAACATACGCTTCCCATTGCGATCCATAATATCGATCGATCTCCTGAGTGAAGAAGATAATTTCGTATTTGCCTTGATATCATTTAAAGGCCCCAAAATCAAAGTCAATGGTGTACGAATCTCATGTGAGACATTAGTGAAAAACTGCAACTTTATTTCATTCACCCTCCTCTCAACTCTCAGATCATTTCGCATATGATAATACCTGGTAAATATGCGGCGGGATATTTCAAATGCAACGATCAGGAATATCAGATAAGATATATACGCCCACCAGGTGCGAAACCACGGAGGTAAAATTGTTATTTTTATTGTTCTCGGAGTTGGATTCCACGTTCCATCCCAGCTGGCAGCTTTAACCTGAAATTCATATTTACCAGGTGATAAATTGGTATAAGTGGCCCTGTGCAGATTTCCAACTTCATTCCAATCATCCTCGAAACCAACAAGTTTATACTGATATGAATTTTTATGTGGATCGAAAAAACTTAAGGCTGCATATTCGATACTAAAACTTGATTGAAAGTATTTAAGGGTAATTCCATCCAAATACTCAATCGAGCAATTGAACGGGGCATCATTATCATGGAAATCGACATCTTTATTAAAAAGCTGAAAATTTGTAAATACGATAGGGGGAATATAAGGTTTTTTTGTGATTATCTCAGGATGAATAACCAGAACTCCATTTGTGCTGCCAAACATTAGTCTTCCGTTTTTCAGGCTGAAACAAGTATTTTCTGAAAATCTGTCAGATTGAAGACCATTGTTCTTATCATAATTTTCAAAGATCTCTTCTTCCGGATTAAACCTTGAAATTCCTCCTTCCGTGCTAAACCATAAATACCCTTCCGTATCTTCCAGTATCCCACAAACCGCATCATTTACCAGTCCGTCAGCATTTGTATAATGCAAAAATTCAGCTTCCTTCTTGTCCAGATTGGTTAGTAAATTTATCCCTCCTCCAAAGGTTGAAAACCATAATCTCTTTTTCGTGTCTTCAAATATATGGACCACATCATTGTAACTTATGGCTTCTCTTGATTGAGGATTATAATGAAAAACCCTGAAAACAATACTGTCAGTATTATCCTGGTCATAATTTTCCAGCAAATTCAAACCAAATACTGTAGCAATCCATAATCTCCCTTGTGAATCCTGGATAACATTTCTTATATCATCAGCGGAAAGATTGCTGTTTGAACGATTGATGCGTCTGCATATAAGTGAATCATCAGTAAGGCTTAAAACCAGATCAAGTCCTCCTCCGTATGTGCCAATCCAGATTCGTTTTTCCTTGTCCTCTATGATTGAATAAATATTATTGCTGCTTATTGAAGATTTGATTTTCGCATGATGCTGGTATATTCTAAATTTAATTTTACCATAATTTTTTCCTAATTTTTGCAATGGTTGAGTACTGATTGCCACTCCTCCTCCTTTTGAGCCTAACCAGAGGTATCCTTCACTATCCTGATGAATTGTATAGATATTGTATCCGGGCAATTTGGTGTTTTCCAGCGGAAGTTCATTCAATGTATATTGAAGATTAAAATCCTGATCATAAATATAGATTTTCCCCGACTTACTTGCCATCCAGACGGAGCCGTTCCTGTCCTCAAATACACAACGGATCGCATTATCTGACATGTCTTCTGTGTTTTTTCTTGGCAGAATATGTTTGAAGGAAGGATTCGCAGGAATTACCTTATTTATTCCTCCATTAATCTGTCCTGTTCCAAGCCAGAGAATTCCGGATTTATCTTCAGTAATACAATGCACAAAATTTGAGCTGATGGTTAAAGGTTCATTTGGGATATTTCTGAAAAAATCAAACCTGTCTTCATCCCTGTTGTAGTATGCTAAACCGGCGCCATGAAGTCCAATCCATAAATTCCTTTGGGAATCTTCAAAAAAATACTGTCTTTCTTCATCAACAAGTGATTCGATTTCTTTTGGAGTCAGAATAAAATATTTTGATGTCCCATCTGTCAGATTTATTCTGGTTACACCAAAGACCTCTGAATTTATCCAAAGTACGCCAAAAGAATCTTCATATATATTCGTAATTCTATTTCCTTTCACTTCGAAAGATCTAACAGAATGGATATTTTCATCGTAAATATATAATCCCATATCTCTGGTTCCTATAATGAGCAATCCATCCTTGCTCTCTTTCAACAATGTAATCGCCTGATTACTTAAAAACCCAAGCTCTTCCGGTATGTCAACGAAATGATCTGATGCACAATTGAACGCTATTATGCCCTGATCCCGGGTCCCAAACCATATGAATTCGTTTGTTAATGCCGAACTGGTGAAATTCATCTGGATCTGATAATGTTGAAAACGAAAATTATCCGCGTTCTTTTTTGTGTTGTCAAGTTTATTCAATCCTTGCTGTGTGCCAATCCAGACATTCCCGACTGCATCAGATCTGATAAAATGAATTTCGTTATTTGTAATGGAATTTACACCCCTGCTTAAATACTGTAAAACAGTATAATTGTTTTGCAGGGAATCAAATTGGAGATAATATATCCCTGAATTGCTTGTTCCAATCCATACCTCATCTTTTGATTCCTGAAAAAAGCATGTAAAACTACTGTTCTTTTCTTCGTCAGATCGATAAAAAAAAGGTATGGTGTTGAATTCCTCAAGTGCCGGGTGATACCAGTGAACATATCCATCATATGTTGCTATCCACAGAAATTTTCTTTCATCTTCCCAAATATTGCTGACACGATTGTTTGTCAATGTATGATCTATACCTGGCTGTGCCTTGAATATTTTAAAGGTATATCCATCGTAACGGTTAAGACCATCCATCGTACCTAACCACATAAATCCCTTGTGATCACAAAAAATGCTCAGCACAGAATTTTGAGAAAGACCATCATAGGAATTCAGATGTTCAAATCGTTCTATTTCTATAGCGAAAATATTATTGGCTATCAAACAGTTAATAAGAATTGCTGCTACCACCAGGCAGAAGGGAAAAATTGTCCTGTTGAATTTGGTATTATTCATTAGAATTAATCAAGGCATTAAAAGCGATGGAAAAATAATAATTTACAAAGTAATTCCATATGATAAAAGAAATGTCTGCATTTTTTTTTATCCTGTTTGTGATAGAATTTATACCTAAATATGGTGATATATCACCTCTGAGAATAGATACTAATTGTATTTTTACCGGAAACATATAGCAATCATTTGGTTTAATACAAATTAAAATGGATTTTTATCCGGATAGATTGAAGGTTTATCTGTTGATTTCCTTCCTGTTTATAGCATACAATGTATACGGTAGTAAATTCTATGTATCACCTGAAGGAAATGATGCAAATCAGGGAACATTTGAAAATCCTTACAAGACAATACCCAAAGCAATCTCGGAATCAATTGCCGGAGATACAATTTTTGTGCTGAAAGGCATTTATTTTGTTACCTCTACCATACAGATAAGCAGCTCAAAAAACGGTACTCAAGAAAACCCATTTCATCTGTATGCTTTTCCAGGCGATACGGTAATTATTGACTTTTACAAACAAACATTTGGTGACCGTGGAATAAGTCTGAGAGCAAACTACTGGCATATTAAGGGTCTTACTGTCAGAAATGCAGGTGATAACGGTTTATATATTGACGGGCAAAATAATACCATTGAACACTGTACTTTCTACGGGAATGATGATAGCGGGCTGCAAATTAGTGGTGGCGGGGCTTACAACATGATTATCAACTGCGATTCATACAATAACGCTGATCCTGACAATGAAGATGCAGATGGCTTTGCAGCTAAACTTGATATCGGACCGGGAAATGAATTTCACGGATGCAGAGCATGGAACAATTCAGATGATGGCTGGGATCTCTATGAATCAGACGATTCAGTTGTAATAGCTGATTGCTGGACATTCCGGAATGGCTATCTGCCCAATGAATCTCCCAGCATTGGCAATGGAAATGGTTTTAAGGTTGGCGGTAATTTTATTGCTGCAAATCACTATCTCAAAAATTGTATTTCTTTCGATAATCTTAAATACAACTACCATCAAAACAATAATACAGGCGAAATTACAATCGATAATTCACTGGCATGGAATGGAGAACAACGGAACTATAATTTTTATCTTGATGAAGCCGGGCCGAATGCACTAACAAACAATATTTCCTTCAATGGAAATTCAGGAGACAAATTTACAAACTGCAATATGACCACAAATAGCTGGCAATCAATCGATGCTGATGAGAGTGATTTTCTTTCGCTTGACCGAAAGCTGGCTAAAGATAGCCGACTTCTATCAGGTGACCTTCCTGCAAATATTTTTGCACGGTTAACTGTCGGTAGCAATCTTATTGATGCAGGAACAGATGTCGGTTTACCATTTACAGGTCCGGCCCCGGATTTGGGCCCCATGGAAACAACAATTGAAAATCCCGAGTATTCCTTAAATCTTCAGGTTGAAGGAGAAGGTGGAATTTGGATATTTCCATCCGGTGGAATTTATGAAGCAAACCAGGAAGTAACTCTTATTGCATGGCATGGAGAAAATTTTAGTTTTGAAGGCTGGTCCGGTGATGTATCCGAAACAAATGATACCATTCTTCTTTTCATGGACACTGACAAATCCCTAACTGCAAATTTCTCAGAAGTGAATACTGAATATAAAGATAGTCTCAGAATTGAAGCAGAAGATATGATCCTGAACGGATTTACTTTTGAAAGAATAAGCAGTGCATCAAAGGGAAAAGTCATAAGAGCAAATTCAGGCTCTTCATTTGATCATGCAACCTATTCTTTCACGGGCGACGAACATTACTACCGTGTAAAGGTTAGATATCTTGATCAAATTAATGGCGCTTCTACTTATAGATTTTATATAAATGCAGATCTGATCTCTATCTGGGAAGGAGATGAGGCAACCGGTAGTACAAATCTGTTTGTTGAGAAAGAAATGAAAAACGTTATGCTGAAACCTGATGATATCATAAAAACAGAAGCCAACCAGATAGGAGGAGAATATGGAAGAGTTGACTGTATTGATCTTGTGAAAAGCGAATATATCCCTGAATCGTCAATACAGAACAATTTAACAAATCGTTCCAATTCTCTGTTTCAGAATTATCCTAACCCCGCAGGAAGTTCAACCCGAATAGATTTCTACCTTTCCAAAGGGTCTGATATTGTATTGGAAGTTATCGATCTTCACAATAAGAACAAAACGACGATACTAAAATCATGGTATGCTGAAGGAATGCATGAATATATCCTGGATTGTAGTATGTTTCCATCTGGTGTTTATTGCTATCGATTGATTACGAACGATGGTTTTTATTTGAAAAAACTGATCATTCGTTAAACGTTATCAGGTTTCAACAGATCTCATTCGATACGAATTGAAGTTTCTCGCCGTAAGCGGCGAGTAATCTTCGATCCTTTTTTTGTTTATTATTTTTGCGCTCGCTAACCCTGCAGCAACCTGCCCGCCACAAACCATGACAGGCGGGGCTACGGGGAACCTAGTTTACGAGCTCGGCGAAACCAATGCGCTCGCAGGATTCAATTGATTTTGCCGGTATACAATTGCCTATTATGCCTGACATAACAAATCATATGATAATATAACCCCACAAGTATGATAATTTGTCGACCACCGGGATTCCAATATTATTATAATATTGATTATTCGTTTTACTATCTGAAATGGATTTTTTATTAAAAATACAATTCCTGATTCTTCTGACAGTAATAAGTTGTCAGTCTGTTAGTACGGCAGATGATGAAAAACCCGATAAGAAATTATGGGCAGTTAAAATGGCCGATTCGGTAATAAAAAAACACAATACACTTGTCTATTATAACAGGACATCAGGGAAGGAAAAATTACAGTACGATGTTGCAATGTTGGGTATGGCAATTGACAGACTTGGCTCGTTGGATCAGAAATATTCTGCTTATCTTAAAAATTATGTTGACTTCTTTATCGATTCTGCTGGTAACGTATTGAAATACAATATTGAAGAATATAACCTTGACAGGATCAATTTTGCAAAGAACCTTATTACATTATACAAAAGAACAGGCGATCAGAAGTATCTCCTGGCCCTGCAAAAGTTTGTACTCCAGATTGAAAATCAGCCAACGACAAATTCCGGTGGCTTCTGGCATAAAAAAATATACCCCCGGCAAATGTGGCTGGATGGTTCCTACATGGCCGATCCCTTTATTGCCCAGTATGCCAAAGAATTTAACAAACCTGAGTGGTTCAATATGGCAACTTCCCATCTGATTCAAATGTATGAAAGGACGGCAGATACTACCACAGGATTGTTATTTCATGCATGGGACGAAAGCAAAATACAAACGTGGTGCAATCCTCAAACCGGTCAATCAAAGGAATTCTGGGGAAGAGCTATTGGTTGGTACCTTATGGCAATCGTGGATGTTCTTGATTATTTACCGGAAAATCATCCCGAATACAAACGAATTACTAAAATACTGAACAAGGTTTCGGAAGCTGTGTTAAATGTGAGGGATACTGAAAAACATCTTTGGTATCAGGTGTTAAACAAGGGCGGACATCCCGGCAATTACCTCGAAGCCTCCGGTTCATGCATGTTCATATATGCATTTGCAAAAGGATCTCAGAATGAATATTTGCCATCTGAGTTCCTGAAAATCGCAAACGAATCATTCGATGCCATCTTAAGGGAATTTATTATAGAAGATGATGAAAACATAACAATAACAGACATTTGCGGAGGATGTGGATTAGGTGGCAATCCTTATCGTGACGGATCATACGAATATTACGTCTCAGAAGAAAGAGTTGACAATGACCCAAAAGGCGTTGCGGCTTTTATACTTGCAGCTATAGAATTAAAACGATAACCCATATAATTAAACTTAAAATTACCCGCTATGAAAAAATTTTACTTCTTATTTATTGTGTTAACAACCCTGGTATTTACTGTTAATGCGCAGAGTTGGATGGTCTATGATGCCTCCGTTTTGCCTTCTGCTACAGGAGGTGGAGGAGATACAATTGATTTTACCAATGTGAGTGACAACTCACCGGGAGCGGAAATGATTCAGGAAATCCTTGCAGATCATGAAATTCCGGACAACAAGGTTTTTCAATATTTTCATCCTGACGGAAAAACTACCTTCCGGCACGACTTTAACGGAACTTACATTGATAGTTCTTTTACCATTGTTGCCCGGTTAAAAGGATGCGGTGATATTGTATCCTTCGATCGGGTTATGGATATTCGCTGGGACAATGGAAATGCAGATACACGGAATGAATTGCGTATCTATTATGAAGGAAGGGTAAAACTGGAAAAAACAGGTCTTTCGGTAAATATTGATTTTGATGTAAACGACTGGCATATTTACCGTATACAGGTGATGGGTGATAGCGCAGCTGTTTTTGTGGATGAAAACACCGAACACCTGATAGCCGGAACAACAACTTCTTCCACAACCTCACAATCGTTACGCTTTGGTGATGGTTCTGATGATGCAATCGGTGGTTTTGTCGATTGGATCGTATTGGACACAAGCGGTGCTTATACACCTGCAGACATGCCTCTCCCCGGATATCTTACAGGTCTCGCAGGTGAAAAACCGGTTGTATGGCAGGTATATGATGCCGATGTACTTCCCGATGCAAGCGAGTTTGATATGGAACCAAGCAATGTGGCTGGAACAGATCAACACACCAATACGATTATCGCAGATCCTGATAGTGCCGGGAACAATCTTCTGGAGCTTATTTCACCGGAAGCTGACCCGGGAAAATTCATGTGGAAATACAATTTGCCGGCGGATGTTGGTGATTCTATTACTCTTGTAGCCAGGATGAAAGGAGCATCGGACACTTATGATCGAACAATGGAATTCGATTTTCAAAATTCAGGGTTCAGAGAACGTTTATACATTAAGAATGATACAACCTATGAATTGAAACAATCCGGCCAGAAGGATGATTTACCCGGTGATCCGCAAGAGTGGCATATTTACAGGATTACAAAAGATGTTGATTCGGTTGTTTTTTATTTTGATGAAAATCCTGTGCCCGTTGCCGCAGTTAACACTGCCGAACCTACAAGTGAAAGTTATTTTCGTTTTGGTGATGGAAACGGCAGTTCAACTCTCGGAGCATTGGTCGACTGGATCTCGTGGACAACATCAGGGATTTTTGCTCCCGGAGATGTGGGATTACCGCCTTCAGATCCAAAATCATCCGATGCGACACTAGCCAATCTTTCTCCTGATCTGGGTACTCTGGTTCCGGATTTTCATCCGGACAGCATAAGTTATAGTTTGGAATTGCCACAGGGATCTGCCAGTGTGACTTTTGCTGCTACACCAAGTTATCCTCTGGCTCAGGTCAGTGGCGATGGTGAATTTACCGGAATTCCCGGAACAGCAGTCATAGCCGTAACCGCAGAGACAGGTCATATCATCAGGTACTCGGTAGAAGTTACCATTGCACCCAGCGATGACGCAACATTATCTGCATTGACCACAAGTATTGGTAATCTTGATCCTCCATTCATTTCTTCAACCACCAGTTACAGTCTCGAACTGTCAGCCGGAACGCCAAGTGTCGTTCTTACAGCCACAGCAAACGATCCGGATGCTACCGTAACAGGTGACGGAGAAATCACAGGATTACCAAAGGTTGCAACCATAACAGTGACAGCTCCTGCAGGAAACGACCTGGATTATACAGTAGATATCACATTGTCTTCGAGTGCTTTGACAGATCACCAGTCAGAAGCAATGGTTATCTCTCCGAATCCGGCAAACAACAAGGTGAAAATTGAATTGACCGGAGATGCTTCGAATATCAGTATCTACAATGTTTCAGGATCACATATCAAAACGATTCAAACAAAAGATAATATTGTGAATTTGGATGTTAGCAGCTATGAGCCTGGTATATATTTTATTAAAGTATCAGGAAATAGTGTTTCTTCTGTCTCAAAACTGATAATTGAGTAGATTTTCTGAAAACCCTGTGTATTTATTAATTCAATACACAGGGTTTTTTTAAGTTACCGAACCCTGCTATTTTATTTTTACAATAGTGGTATAATTGCCTGTCTAATATTGATATTAAACTACACTATGAAAAGAGTACTCATTATATTCCTGTTTTCATTCATCCTGTCTTTCGCCGGAGTATGGGCCCAAAAGACAATAACAGGAATAATTCAGGATGAAAATGATGAGCCATTGATCGGAGCAACTATTGTAATGAAAGGGACCAACCAGGGTACTGTCTCCGATGTAAATGGATATTATTCGATTGAAGTAAGAGACGAAAATGATATTCTCGTTTTCTCTTTCCTGGGCTACCTCGCAGAAGAAATACCTGTGGGCTCAAAATCGTCTGTAAATGTAAATTTGATTCCTGATTTCACAGGTATGGAAGAAGTTGTAGTGATAGGCTATGGAACCATCAAAAAACGAGATTTAACAGCCCCTGTAGCCTCAGTGAATGCTGAACAAATCAAGGATATGCCTTTGGCTTCAACAGCACAGGCTCTGACCGGAAGATTAGCCGGTGTCAGTGTGACAACTTCCGAAGGTTCCCCCGATGCCGAAGTGAAAATCAGAGTGCGGGGTGGTGGTTCTATTACACAGGATAATGATCCCTTATATATAGTTGACGGATTTCCGGTTGATGGCATCAGTGATATTTCTCCAAATGACATTGAATCAATTGATGTTCTGAAAGATGCTTCTTCAACAGCAATTTATGGAGCGCGCGGTGCAAACGGAGTAATTATCGTAACTACCAAAAGTGGTACAAAAGATAAAATCAGAGTAAACTACAATTTCTATACGGGATTAAAACAATTGCCAAAAAAACTGGCTGTCTTAAGTCCTGAGGAATTTGTTCTTTACCAATATGAAAGATCAGGATCGAGTGTGCCCGAACGAAATCAGTTTGAAGACATTTACGGAACCTGGGAGCAAATGGACGGCTTGTACAGTAACGTTTCCGGAACGGATTGGCAGGAAGAAGTTTTTGGCAGAAATGCCCGGACAACATCCCATAACCTGAGTATACGAGGAGGCGCTGAAAAATTCAGTTACAATGTTAGTTATACAAACAATGATGATCAGGGAATTATGATCGAATCCGGTTACAAGCGCAACAACATAAACCTGAAATTGAATGTAAAGGCAACTGATAGACTTTCTCTTGATCTTAGCGCAAGATACTCTGATTTAAAAGTAATGGGATCAGGAACTTCTGATCCCGGAAAAGCCTCCCAGAATCGGCTCAAACATAGCGTAACCTACAGACCAATTGAAGGATTTTCTGATGACCCGGAATTTGATTTTGACGATGACGAATATTATAGCGTAAGCGGCCTGACAGATCCTGTTGAGTTAGCAATGGATGAGTACCGGCAAAAACATACTGTCACTACAAATTTCAATGGTGCACTAAATTATAACCTTTTTGAGGATTTGCTGTTTAGAAGTGATATAGGATATTATACTGATGAGGAAAACGAAGATAGATTTTACGGCTTGACAACCTATCTCGCCAGAAGATATGCAGACATGCCTGTTGTCAGAGTTTCTAATGATGACATGGACCGTATTCGCTGGGCAAACACTTTAAATTACACCAAAAGCGACCTGGAAAACGGGCATGATATTAACCTGTTATTAGGTCAGGAATTACTCCATACAAATACAAGAGAATATCTTCAGGAAACCAGGGAATTTCCGACAGCATTAACCCCTGAACTTGCATTGGGGATGATGTCTCTTGGAGAAGATCCACAACCTGCTGATTCATACAATTCACAGGATAAATTGTTATCTTTTTTTGGAAGGATAAATTACGGATATAAAGACAAGTATCTGCTCCAGGCTTCACTCCGGGCAGATGGTTCTTCAAAATTTACAAAAGCCAATCGATGGGGATTTTTTCCTTCAGGATCCGTTGCCTGGAGAATTTCCGAAGAAAACTTTATGGATAACATAGCATTTGTATCTTCCCTTAAATTGCGATTAAGCTATGGTCATGCCGGGAACAACAGAATACCGGACTATTATTTTCTGAGCAGGTTTGAAACAGATCCTGCAAAGCAGTATTTCCTGAATGAATCTCCGACAGCCTATCTTTACCGGCCGGAACCCTATAATCCGGATCTGAAATGGGAAACAACCATTACCCGTGATATTGGTCTGGATCTTGGTATTTTTAATGAACGCTTGCAGATCATCCTGGATTACTACTACAATTCAACAAAAGACCTGCTTGTTGAAGTGCCTCTTGATCCTTCCACAGGGTATGAAAGCCAGATACAAAATATTGGTTCCACAACCAATTATGGTTTTGAAACTGCAGTTAATGCATATGTTATTGATAAAGGTGATTTTAAATTATCAGTAAATTTTAATATTGCTTTGAACCGTAATCGTGTTGATAAACTTGGTGAAGGTGTTGAAATTGGTTATGTACCCTCAGAATGGAGTGATGATACGGGATATGACTACATTGTAAGAGTGGGAGACCCGATAGGTTTAATGTATGGTTTTGAAACGGATGGTTTTTATACGGTTGATGATTTTGAAATTGATCCGGAAACCGGGGAATTTCTTTATGATGAAAACGGAGATTATTTATTAAAACCTGGCATTGCAGATAGCAGAAATGTTTTATTTGAAGGATTTGGTCCCGGTTCATATAAACTGAGAAACCTGGCTGATCCTGTTGATTCACTTGGAAATCCGGTAAATGATGGAAACCTGGTGACCTTTGCCGACGACAGGAAAGTGATCGGGAATGCAAATCCGAAGCACATAGGAGGCTTGAATATTATGGCGCAATACCGAGGATTTGATCTGAGTATTTTCCTGAATTGGGTTTATGGAAATGATATATACAATGCTAATAAAATAGAATTTACAAGTGGATATAAAGCCTATACAAACCTGTTGGAGAATATGAATTCAGACGTACGCTGGATGACCGTGGATGAAAACGGTGACGAAGTAACCGATCCTGAAGAACTTGCTGCATTAAACCAGGATGCTACTATGTGGAAACCCCCTACAGGCAGATACTTGTTCCATTCCTGGGCCGTTGAAGATGGTTCATTCCTTAGGATAAACAATGTTACTTTAGGCTATAGTTTTCCGCAAAAGTGGTTGAATAAGGTCTTTATTCAAAATTTTAGAATCTTCTTTACAATAAATAACCTTTACACATTTACAAATTATTCAGGATATGATCCTGAGGTAGATACAAGAAGAGATACTCCTATGACGCCCGGTGTAGATTATTCTGCTTATCCCCGCAGCAGGATGTATCTTATAGGATTGAATTTAACTCTTTAACAAGGCAAGTATTATGAAACCAATGATATTCAAAAGCAAATCAATCGTTCTCATCTTTACAGTTTTATTTATAACAGGTTTATTCTCATGCGATGATTATTTTGAAGTGGAACGCGTATCCAGTTTTGAACCCGAAAATATCTTTGTTAATGTTGATCTGACAAGACAGGCAATTCTTGGCATTTACCAGTTGATGACGCGCGATGAAGGATATTCGAAGCGTATTAGTATGTATTATGGTGTCGATACCGATATTGCCATGTGTACAGGCAGTCTGGACAACGGTCGCAGGGGGATTGCCAAATATGCCGCCAATTCGGGTAATGAGGAGATCTATAAGCCCTGGACTAACTTCTATAACGGGATTGAAAGGGCAAATATTTGCATTGAAGAAATACCAAAAAGTCCACTCTATAATAACGGATCCGATGATGAACAGTATGAAATGAAAAGAATGCATGGAGAAGCACTGACTTTAAGAGCATTGCATTATTATGAGCTGGTCAGAAACTGGGGAGATGTTCCGTTGCAGTTAAAACCTTATAAACCCGGTGACGATTTGAATCCACCAAAAACCGACAGGGATATTATCTATGAACAGATCATTAGCGATTTATTATTGGCTGAGACCCTGGTGCCATGGCGATCGATGGTTCCAAATGATGAACGGATCACAAAAGGTGCCGTAAAAGGCCTGCTTGCCAGAATTGCTCTTGCACGCGGTGGATATTCCTTGCGCCGTGAAGGGGGCATGCAGCGTGGCACAAATCATCTGGAATATTACCAGATTGCCAGAGACCAGTGTTGGGAAATTATGCAGAGTGGTGAACATGCTTTAAATCCGGATTATGAAGATATTTTCAGAACTCAGTGTGAACTTAAATTAGAAAATGCATACTATGAGAGTATGTGGGAAGTAGCCATGGGACAGTCGGTCAGTGGTGAAAACGGGTATTACCTGGGAACCAAACTCGGAGATAAATCAAGATACGGAAAGGGAAATCCCGGGTTGCAGGCTATCCCCACATATTTTTATTCCTTCGATTCTCTTGATACCAGGAGAGATGTAACTATTGCTTATTACGAAGTAGATGACGATAACATAAGGCTGTTGAGAGATCTCAATAACATCAACGTAGCAAAATGGCGCCGCGACTGGATGGATCCTTTGTTCCCGGGTACTGCGAAATATACGGGCATAAACTGGGTATTGCTGAGATATTCGGATATCTTGTTGATGTTTGCCGAAGCAGAAAATGAACTGAATAGCGGTCCAACCCAGGCAGCTATTGATGCCCTCAAAGCCGTGCGTGAAAGAGCTTTTCGGGGAAATGAAGATCAGATCCCTTCCATACCGTCTGATTATGAGGGTTTTTTTCATGCAATCGTACAGGAAAGAGCCTGGGAATTTGGAGGCGAATGTCTGAGGAAACATGATCTTATACGATGGAATATGCTGGACTCCAAATTGAGTGAAATGAAGGATGAATTGAGAAAGCTTGCCGTACGCGAATATCCTTATGAGGATATACCTGAAAATATAGTCTGGAGAAACAACGGCGAGCAACTGGAATTCCTGAATATGTATTATTATATGGATTCGGCAGCAATAGCTGATCGTGATACTGTCTACTGGCCTAATGTTACCGAATGGACAGCAAGTATAAGTGATGAATATATCAATACCATAGCGGAATTCTTTCAACCCAACAGCAGGGAACTGTTACCCATACATCAGAACATTATCGATGTGAATGCAAACCTGGAAAATGATTACGGGTATTAATTAAATAAATGAAAGTCTAACTATAAACAAATACGCGATGAAAAAATTGATTTGCACATTCTTAATCTTTACTTCACTGGCATTGACGAATCTCAATGCGCAGATCATAGTTGAAGTTGGTGATACGCTTAAAGGTATTATTGAAGCTGCCCCGGACGGTTCTGAAATTATTGTCAAGTCAGGATCCCATAAGGCTGCTTACAATACAATTGACATAGTGGATAAATCACTGATAATCAGGGGTGAAGAAGGTGCCCCAAAACCAAAGGTATATATTAAATCTTTCAGTGTCTCAGGGACTGATATCAGCCTTACACTTGACGGGATTGAGTTCTCCGGCGCTACTTATGATTCATTAACCGGCATTGAAGATACCATAACACTTAAGGGAGAGTATCTGATAAATCTTACGGACGCTTTCGTATCAGGTACCGACCTGACAATTCAAGACTGCATTATCAGAAACTTTCAAAGATCAGTTATTCGTGGTGACAGATCTCCTGCCCACCATGTAAACAATATTCTCGTGGACAACTGTATTGTTTTTGACCTGAGAGGTGGCGGAAGTTACGGCCCCTTCCGTTTAAAATCGAATATTACATTCGACGATTTTACAATTCAGAACTCTACCTTCCACCATGTTCAGGGACCAATACTCGACTGCCAGAATATGGAGAATTATGCAGCTAACTTCCTGATCAACCATTGCACATTTTATAAATGGGGAGGGGTAATTACAGACAAATACCTGTTTGACATCAATTCAAATTCAAGTGCAAGCCTGACTATTAAGAATTCTATTCTTGCTCAGACAAATAATGACGATCTGACGGATGTATACGGATTCAGAATTGGTGCCATCGTTTATAAAGAATTATCTTTCAGTGTGATGACCCCTGACTTTAGCGTTGATGACAGTACGTATGCCATGGTAGAGTGGAATACAACCGATTTCACCCAGGAAGATTATGAAGTAAATTTTGAATACCCGGACACATCCAACTTCACAATCCCTTATCCGGATGATCTTTACGAAATGAGTGAGATGGGAACCCTTATCGGAGATCCCCGATGGAGTGATGCTCCCAGTGCTGTTGATAATATATCAAATACCCGGAATTTTATCGTTTATCCAAATCCTGCAAATCATGAATTGCATATTCTGAATGAAGGAACAGGAAAACTGGAAATGTATAATGCTCTGGGTGTGAAAATTGATGAATTTGAACTGCCTAAAGCTTCTGATTATACAATAGATGTTACACAATTAGGAACAGGATTGTATTTTATACGCTACAACAACAATACAGAAACAATACTCATTGAATAGCAATTATGGGGCCAATTGAAAAAACAGTATAACCGGATTACACTGGGCACGTGTCAGACAGATACGTGCTCAGAATAACCATAAAAAGAACGTTTTATTCAGCCCCTTTGTACTATCAGATACTAAAACCAGTATTTTAAAAAACTCGATAATTTGATCGAATATCCTTTGCCTTATGATTTCATCTTTGAAAAACAATTGGAATCTAAGTTCTTCAGGTTTATTAATTCTTTTTTTGAGCTGGCAAATCCATGCTGTAAGTCAGGATGCCAATCAAAAATGGGACAGAGTTGATGCTATTCTTAATCAGATAGAAGCACCGGATTTTAAAGATCAGGAGTTTACTATTACTGATTTTGGTGCTAAAGACGATAATAGAACGAATAATGCCGAAGCCATTAATAAAGCAATAAAAACCTGCTCTGAATGTGGTGGCGGCAGAGTTATTGTTCCTGCGGGTGAATACCTGACAGGACCATTGATTTTATTAACCAATGTAAATCTTCATCTGGAAGAAGGGGCTATATTGAAATTCTCCACTTATCCGGATGACTATCTTCCTGTTGTACTTACACGATGGGAAGGAGTGGATTGTTACAACTACTCACCATTGATTTATGCTTATCAGCAGGAAAATATAGCGATAACAGGTAAGGGAATTCTTGACGGACAGGCAGATACTGTTCACTGGTGGCATTGGAAAGCAAAAAAAGTTTTTGGAAACACTGTAAATACGGATAATGAAAACTGTCCCGGTGGAAGAGAACTGTTGATGCAATTTGAAGAGCAGCAAATACCATTAGAAAAACGAATACTGGGCAAAGATCATAATTTGCGTCCTCCGTTTATTCAGTTCTATGAATGCAAAAACATTCTTATTGAAGACATAACAATAAGCAACTCTCCTTTCTGGTTAATTCACCCTTTGTTATCCGAGAACATTACAATTCGCCGCTATCATGCAAATAGCGAAGGCCCTAATAATGATGGTCTTAATCCCGAATCGAGTAAAAATATTCTGATTGAGGAATGCATATTTAATACCGGCGATGATTGTATCGCAATAAAATCAGGAAGAAACAATGATGGCAGAAAATGGAATATTCCCTCAAAAAATATAATCATCAGGAATTGTGAGATGCAAAGCGGACATGGAGGAGTGGTTATTGGCAGTGAAATTTCCGGAGGATGCTCCGATGTTTTTGTGTATGATTGCAAAATGAACAGTCCTGTATTGGACAGGGCGATCAGAATTAAAACAAATGCTATGCGCGGAGGCATTATTGAAAATCTATATGTGAAGAACATTGAGATCGGGCAGGTCAAAGAAGCAGTGTTAAAGATCAACTGTATCTATGAAACGAAATCAGAAGAAGGTGACCACCCCCCTCTCATAAGGAATATATACCTGGATAATATTACCAGTCAGAAAAGCAAATATCCCATTTACATTGTCGGCCTTAAAAAGCAGGAATGTATTCATGACATTTACATCAAGAATTCACACTTCAATGGAGTAACGAAAGAAAGTCGGATTTTGTATGTAAACAACCTTTCTCTTGAAAATGTATACCTCAATGGCAAACCATTCAGTATGGAAAAATAACTTAACAACCATACAATATCTATGAATCTTATCATTATAGCAATGCATACACTCAGAATTTTCTCTATGATATTTGTTTTCAATTGTATTGCAGGCTCTTTTTTGATAGCCCAGATACAGCCGATCGGATGGGCCTCATTAAATGGTAGTACTATCGGTGGATATGGAGGTGATACTGTAGAAGTTGGAAATAGGGAAGAATTTCTTCGTGCATTGAAAACGAATGGTTCCCGTACCATCCTAATAATTGATACGATTGAACTGAAATTTGGTGAAAGAATTCCTGTAATTGCTGATAATCTGAGCATTATGGGAAAAGGTGACGCAGCCATGATAAGGTTTGGGGGACTGAAACTATATGGCAACAATATCATTGTTCAAAACCTCAGTATCGGTCATTCTTATACTCCCGGAAGATGGGACGGAAAAGGTGAACCAACGACCGATGCACTTACAATCTACGGACAAAATATCTGGATCGATCATTGCGATCTGTTCCGGTCGCACGACGGATTGCTTGATTTTTCATCGCACAAAGGAGTTGCTGCGGATTTTGTTACCGTCTCCTGGACCAGATTCAGCGATCACAACAAAGTAATGCTGATAGGAAGCTGGGACGGGGATACAATTTGCCGCGGCCATTTCAGGATCACTATTCATCATTGCTGGTTTGACGGATCCAGTAAGTTTTATGACAATGTTGATAATGAATTCTACAGGTTGAAACAACGTTTGCCCCGAGTAAGGTACGGAGATGTTCATGTATTCAATAATTACTATGAAGATATTGACGACTATTGCATTGCTGCAAGGCTGGAATCGCATGTAGTCGTTGAAAACAATTTTTTCCGCAATCTGAATGATGCACACTTTTGTGAGGATACAGGAAAAGGGATCAGGGATCCGGAATTAAAAGCGTATGGCAATTGCTACGAAAATGTAAAAGGCAAAAAGGAATCAGATGGAGAAGCTTTCAACCCGGCTGAATTCTATGATTATACTGTTGATGATCCTGAAAATATTCCTGCTATTGTAATGAATGGTGCCGGTAAATTCAATAAAAAAAAGAACAATCCTCCCATAGCAAATAATGATACTCTGGTAACTATTGAAAAGAGAAATATCACCATTTATCCGTTACTCAACGACTACGATCCGGACGGCGATTCAATCCGGATAAGCAGAATACGATCCGATGTTATAAAGAGTTATGAAGTTTACCCTGATCGCATTCAAATTTCTCCGGACGATACTAATTTTCAATTTCCTGTCAGGATAGAATACCGGATCATTGATTTTAATGGCGATACAAGCAACGCGGAGATCTATCTATTAAAGAAAAGATAAATTGTATCCATACTTATAAAAGCATTCCACAGAATTTCATCTCAATTGTCACAGTTATTCCCGCACTGAATTACACACTTCTCCGGAAATTTATCAATTACCAAATAATTGTATAAATTCAACCAGAATATGTAATTTCATCTGTACGATTCAAATTTTATTTTTATGGGACAATTGATACATTTCATTCTTCAACCTTTCTTTTTCATCCTATTGCTGACCACCTTCTCCTGTTCATCAACCGAAACGTATAAAAATCCAAAACTGCCGGTTGAAGAACGGGTAGAAGATCTGATCTCAAGAATGACTCTTGAAGAAAAGATCAGGCAGATGATTGACTATGCAGATTCTGTTCCCAGGCTGGGAATACCGGAATACAATTGGTGGAATGAAGGATTGCACGGTGTTGCCAGGTCAGGTATTGCCACTGTATTTCCCCAGGCAATTGGCCTTGCTGCTACTTTCAACGATAGTCTGATGGTTCAGATTGCAACGGTTATCTCAGATGAGTTCAGAGCAAAATACAATGATTATATAAAAAAGAACGAACGTGACAGATACAAAGGATTAACAGTCTGGTCTCCGAACATCAATATCTTTCGTGATCCGCGCTGGGGAAGAGGTCAGGAAACATACGGGGAAGATCCCTTCCTGACAGCACGAATGGGTGTGGCTTTTGTCAGGGGTATGCAGGGAAATGATCCGATGTATTATAAAACCATCGCGACACCAAAACATTATGTTGTTCACAGCGGTCCTGAACCTTTGCGACATGAATTTGATGCAGATGTAAGTCAGCGGGATTTTATGGATACCTATCTCCCGGCATTCAAGGCTTGCATTATCGAAGGCAATGCTCAGTCTGTCATGAGTGCATACAATCGATTCAGAGGTGAATCCTGTACAGGTAGTAACTATTTATTGACTGATATTCTGAGAGATCATTGGGGATTTGACGGGTATGTTGTATCCGATTGCGGTGCTGTATATGATATTTTTGCAAATCATAAACTGGCAGGATCGGAAGCTGAAGCAGCAGCTATTGCAGTAAAAGCAGGTTGTGACCTGAATTGCGGGCGAACCTATTCTGAACTCAAAACTGCAATTGATAGTGGATACCTGACTGAGGCAGACATAGATCTTGCTTTGAAAAGACTTTTTAAAGCGCGTTTTCAACTGGGTATGTTCGATCCCCCGGAAATGGTACCCTACAATAAAATACCATACGAAGTCAACGATTGTAAGGCACACCGCAGATTATCGGTGGAAGCAGCAAAAGAATCCATTGTTTTGTTAAAAAATGAGAACAAATTGCTGCCATTAGGTTCTGATATAAAAACTATTGCCGTGATAGGTCCAAATGCAGATAACCCGGAAGTAATGTACGGTAATTATAACGGATTGCCTTCAGCATTTGTCACTCCCCTGGAAGGTATACGACGCAAAGTGCCTTCTGATGTCCGTATTCTCTATTCAAAAGGATGTAGTTATCATCAGGATTACATGGAAAAAGAAGTTATAAGCCGGAAATATCTAAGTTCAGAAGGACAAGCAGGATTAACAGGTGAATATTTTACTAATCCAAACCTTGAAGGAACACCTTATAAAGTGCGGATTGATTCTGCAATTAATTTCTCATGGTTTAACAGGGCCCCTTTGCATGGCATGAATCCTGAGAATTACTCTATGCGGTGGCACGGAAATATCACTGCTCCAATTGCAGGACGTTATTTAATCGCCGTTAACGGTGATGATGGATTCAGATTATTCATTGATGACCAATTGTTGATCAATGCCTGGTATAACGGATGGAAATCAGAAATTGTCTATTTGATGTTTGAAGCAGGCAGTCAGCACAGTATTAAGATAGAGTATTATCAAAATGACTGGTATTCTCATATTAGTCTTGAGTGGGCATTACCTTCCGATTACAATGAAACGGATGCTATTGACATGGCAAATCAATCGGATATCATTGTATTTGTAGGTGGTTTGTCACCCAGGCTGGAAGGTGAGGAAATGGAAGTTGATCTTTCAGGATTTAAAGGAGGTGATCGTGTTTCTCTTGATCTGCCGTCAATACAAACTGATATGCTAAAAAAACTGAAAGCCCTTGGAAAACCAATAGTTCTGGTCCTTATGAACGGCAGTGCACTTTCAATCAATTGGTCACATGAAAACATACCTGCTATCCTGGAAACCTGGTATCCCGGACAGGAAGGAGGTACAGCTATTGCAGAAGTTTTATTTGGCGACTATAATCCTGCAGGCCGACTCCCGTTGACTTTTTATAAATCCGTTGATCAGCTTCCTCCTTTTGAAGACTATGCTATGAATGGACGTACTTACAGGTATTTCAATGACGAACCATTGTATGGCTTCGGATTCGGTTTGAGTTATACGGAATTCAAGTATTCTGACCTTGATCTGCCGGAGCAAATTACTACAACTGAAGATTTTCAGATAAAAGTAACCGTGTTGAATGCCGGGGAGTTCGATGGGGATGAAGTTATCCAGTTGTATATCAAACACCTTAATTTCAAATACCCTGTGCCCATCCATGCTTTGAAAGGTTTTAAACGAATTCATCTGAAAGCCGGGGAACAAAAGACCGTATCATTTACCCTGGCACCTGAGCAACTTTCTGTTATTGATGATACAAACCAGCGTATTGTACTGCCGGGTGCAATGCAAGTGTTTGTCGGAGGTCAGCAACCAAATCGTCAAGGATTGACCAACGGACAAATTCTTACAGCTGGAATTCAAATGACAGGAAAACCAAATGTACTGGACAAACTTGATTAAAATCCCTGAATAAAATGCATATTTCTCAAGTAGACCTGATAATAATTATCTCCTACCTCATTATTAGTATTGGCATTGGCATTTACATGTCCAAAAAGGCGGGTAAAAGTACAAGTGATTTCTTTCTCAGCGGACGCAAACTGCCATGGTATATAGCAGGAACAAGCATGGTGGCTACAACCTTTGCTGCAGATACACCTCTGGCAGTCACAGAGCTGGTAGCACAAAACGGGATTGCCGGAAACTGGCTATGGTGGAATATGCTGTTTGGTGGGATGCTTACTGTTTTTTTCTTTGCCCGTTTGTGGAGACGTTCCAATATACTTACCGATGCTGAATTTGTAAGCATCAGGTATTCCGGCAAAGAAGCTCATTTTTTAAGAGGATTCAAGGCAATCTATATCGGTATAGGAATGAACGCTGTTGTAATGGCATGGGTAAACCTGGCCATGGTGAAAATAATACATGTTATGTTTCCTGATCTTACGCTGTTTGGTATGCATGAGGTAAAATTTCTTGGCATCACCTTTTCTTCACACTTATTGGTTGTAGGATCCATGATGATTTTCGTCGCATTGTACTCCGCATTATCCGGTCTTTGGGGAGTGTCTCTTACCGATACCTTTCAGTTTATTATGGCCATGGGAGGAAGTATAGCACTGGCCATTTTTGCGGTTAACCATATAGGTGGTATTGCTTCTTTAAAATCATATCTTTCAGAAACAAGGTGGGTATTTGATTTTTTCCCTGATATAGGCAAAAGCGAATCGCTTGTCGGCAACTCAACAGGATTGTTAAAAATGAGTATTACAGGTTTTGTCGCTTATCTCGGTGTTCAGTGGTGGGCCAGCTGGTATCCCGGGGCAGAACCGGGAGGAGGAGGATATATAGCCCAGCGAATGATGTCGGCAAAAGACGAAAAGCATTCACTTCTTGCCACTTTATGGTTTCAGATTGCACATTATGCATTGCGCCCCTGGCCATGGATCATTGTGGCCCTTGTTGCTTTGGTGTTGTATCCGAATGTCCCTGATAAGGGAGAGACTTATGTCATGGTTATACGCGATCTGCTTCCCTCCGGGCTTTTGGGATTGTTATTGGCAGCATTTCTTGCTGCTTATATGTCGACCATAGCTTCTCAGACAGTCTGGGGAACCTCCTATATTATCAATGACTTCATCAGACCTTTTATTCAGTCCGGAGCAAAAGAAAAATACTATGTGAGAATTTCCAGGATCGTAACTGTTTTGCTGATCATCTTTTCATTTTTGGTCACCTCACAAATAGAAAGAATCAGCGATGCCTGGAAATTTATCCTGGCATGCAGCGGTGGCATCGGACTGGTTTTAATTCTGCGGTGGTTCTGGTGGCGTATCAATGCATGGTCTGAGATATCAGCCATGATTGCGCCATTTGTTGTATATCCTATACTATACTTCAAATACCATCTGAATTACGAAACAAGCTTATTGATCATAGTAGCATGGTCTACTATAGTATGGATTGTTGTGACCCTGCTAACACCGCCTTCCAGTGAGAAGAAGTTGATAGAATTTTACAAAAGAATTCATCCGGGGGGCAAAGGCTGGAAAAGTATTTCAAACAAGATGCCGGAAGTAAAAGGTGACACAGGATATAAAACCCTGTTCATCAACTATATTTTCGGTTGTTTTCTGATACTTTTCAGCCTGTTTGGTTTTGGAAAAATAATTTTTAAGGAATATACTACAGGTTTCATCTTTCTCACGATTGCCCTGGTAAGTGGAATTGTGATCTACCGAAATATATCAAAAACAGGATGGGATAAGGTGATTAAATAGTATAAGTAATTTATAGAAATCTTAGTGTAATTATTTGTATCCTTTGTGTAACTTTCGGTGAGTGACAACAGCCGTCGGCCAAAGCCTATGGCGTCGGACGAAGCTACTCTGCGAAGGCACTGTGGTATTAAATAAAATCCTCTTGTACAGTATTTCACAACTAAAACACTTCGCTATTCTTTTTCATATATTCCAGCAGTTCATCTATCTGACAAAATGCCAATGCCGTATATGTGTCTGCCGCACCATAATAAATTGCAATCCTTCCTGTATCAGCATCATATATATTGGCACAGGGGAAAGCAACATTGGGAACAAACCCTGTGGTTTCGTAATCTTTTTCAGGGGTCAGAAGATAGTCGCGGGTTCTTAACAATACCTTACCAGGATCATTAATATCAAACAAAACAGCTCCAAAACTATAAACGAATCCATTGCAAGTTCCCGAAACACCATGATAGAACATCAGCCATCCCTCTGTCGTTTCTATTGGTACCGGACCGCCTCCAATTTTTGTGCCCTGCCACCATCCCTGGCCGCCTTTTCCCATAACCCAGCGATGTTTTCCCCAATATACCAGATCGGGACTTTCACTCATATAAATATCTCCAAACGGTGTATGAGCACTATCACTTGGTCTGCTAAACAGAATATAATTGCCATTGACTTTTCTCGGGAACAATACTCCGTTTCGGTTAAACGGCATCAGGGGATTCTGAAGACGGGTCCATGTTTTAAAATCTTTTGTCATACCCATTCCAATAGAGGCACCTTTCATATCATCGCACCAGACGACATAATAGTTGTCATCAATTTTCACAAAACGCGGATCATATCCATAGCTAACAGGATTTGGTTTGCCGTTTTCATCCACCCAGGGTATTACAGTATCATCAATATCAAAATGTAATCCATCCTTGCTTCTGCCAAAATGAATGTTCGCTCTTCCATTTTTATGATCGGCACGAAATACCCCAACAAAAGCTCCTTCATAAGGCAATACTGCACTATTATAAATTCTGGCTGTCGATGGTGTCGGGTTCCATCCGATCAAAGGATTTTTACTGTATCGCCAAAGTATACCTTCATATCCTTTGGGTTTATCTTCCCACGGAAGGTTTGGTAAAGCAGTCCCGATGATTGTATTACACATTGCTAAAGAATTATTTGTTTTTATTCATATCAACGATGCAAAGATGAAAAAAATAATGACTTAGTGAAAAAATAATCAATGACACCGTTTAATGAACATATCCCATTATCTTTTTTGAATTCAATGTTTATTCGTTATTCAATTCTTATGAAATTTATACTTCACGTTCTTTGAACGTCAACTATTCATTTCCTCTTCACAAAAAATATACTTCGCCGAAACAATATATAATTCTTCCGGAGTTTTATATTTTCACCAAGCTGTTTAATACAAAAAAGTCAGTCTGAACTATGCCTCCGGATTCACCCTCATATGCCAATGTGATCTTACCCCTCGCGGTGCCCCGATATTACACCTATCAAATCCCTGATCAGCTTCTCGGAAAACCACAGATTGGCTGCCGTGTTACAGTTGTTTTTGGAAAACGCCGGATTTATTCAGGAATTGTAAGACATTTGCACAACGATACTCCTGTCGGATTTAAAAGCAGTTCCATTCTGTCTCTGCTGGATGATGTTCCTCTGGTATCTCAAAAACAACTGGAATTTTGGGACTGGCTCTCTGATTATTATATGTGTACAACAGGAGAGGTGTATCGTGCAGCTCTTCCTTCAGGACTCAAACTTGAAAGTGAGACCAGAATTTTTCCGAAAGAACCTGAATACTTACCGGTCTCTTTAACCAGCAGTGAAGAGTCGCTTCTTGACGTGCTCGAGAACAATCCCGGTATTGCTCTTCAAAAGTTATCATTGTCTCTGGGTAAGAAAGATGTTATGCCAATAGTAAAAAATCTGATTGAAAAAAACCTGGTAACACTTGAAGAAAAACTCAAAAAGGGATTTCAGCCGAAAGTGATCGATTTTGTTGAGATGGAAGAAAAATACAAATCAGAAGAAGATTTAAACAGTTTCATCCTTTCTATTGAAAAGAAGGCTCCCAGACAATTGGAATTGCTTCTAAGCTTTCTGCACTTAAGTGAATTTAACAAGCAAGACGTTTTAAAAGAAAATCTGCTTAATTCTGTAAATACAACTCATGCAGTATTGAATGCTCTTATTTCCAAAGGTGTTCTAAGAATCAATCCTAAAGAAATCAGTAGATTATCAGACAATGACATTGACATCAGAGATCCATATCAACTGAATAAGAAACAGGCAGAAGCATACCATTCTATAAAAACTCAATTTGAATCAAAGGATATAGTGTTGCTCCATGGGGTTACCTCAAGCGGCAAAACTGAAATTTATATTCATCTTATAGCAGAACAAATAAAAGAAGGAAAACAGGTTCTTTACTTATTGCCGGAGATCGCTTTGACCGCCCAGATCATTCTGCGTTTAAAAAGCGTTTTTGGTAACAAAGTTGGAATTTATCATTCTAAATTTTCTGACGATGAACGTGTAGAAGTGTATCAAAACCTGGCGGGAATCCGGAAACTGAATAGCCCTGCATACCAGATAATTTTAGGGGTGCGTTCTTCTGTTTTTTTGCCATACTCTAATCTGGGATTAATTATCATAGACGAAGAACATGAAAACACTTACAAACAATTTGATCCCGCACCAAGATACAATGCCCGTGATTCAGCAGTAGTGCTCGCCCGCATGCATTCAGGGAAAGTCTTAATGGGAACAGCTACACCTTCGTTTGAAAGCTATATGAATGCCAAATCAGGTCGCTATGGATTTATAGGATTGCATGACAGGTATCTGGATATTCAACTTCCGAAAATCACAGTGGTTGATGTAAGGAAGGCAAGGAAGAAAAAACAGATGCATTCCCATTTTTCTCCGGAACTCATTAAAAGCATCCGTGAAGCTCTTGAGACTGAAGAACAAATCATACTCTTTCAAAATCGAAGAGGCTTCTCTCCATACATTGAATGCAATGCCTGTGGTTGGATCCCCTATTGTAAAAATTGCGATGTAAGCCTTACGTATCACAGAAAATCAAATACTCTGAAATGCCATTATTGCGGGTATCGTATTAAGAATCCTGAAAGCTGTAATTCCTGTGGAAGCAAGGACATTCAAACCCGTGGTTTTGGGACAGAAAAGATTGAAGATGAAATCACTTTGATATTGCCCGGTGTGAACGTTAAAAGAATGGACCTCGATACTGCCCGGACACGCAGATCACATGAAAAGATCATTTCTGATTTTGAGCATCGTAAAATCGACATTTTAATAGGCACACAAATGATCTCAAAAGGATTGGATTTCGATCATGTAAGAGTGGTTGGAATAATGAATGCTGACAATATGCTTCATTTTCCTGATTTTCGTTCCTACGAAAGAAGTTTCCAACTCATTGCACAGGTAAGTGGAAGAGCAGGTCGTAAAAACATTCAGGGAAAAGTAATTATACAGACAAGTGATCCGGAAAATACTGTGATCAAACATGTTATGGAAAATAACTTTGAAGGTTTTTTCAATCAACAACTCCGGGAACGAAAAAATTTCAATTACCCACCCTATGTAAGATTGGTTAAATTAACCCTTCGTCACAGGAAATTACCTGTTGTAAGTGATGCAGCAAATATTCTTGCTTCTGAATTAAGAAAAGCACTGGGGGACAGGGTTATCGGTCCTGAATTTCCTCTTATTAACAGGTTATTTAACCTCCACCAGAAATGTATAATGATAAAGATCGAACGGGATAAACAATTTGCAGAAAGACGAAAAATTGTGCGTCAGATCATTGATACAGTCAGTTCCAATCCGGACTTTAAAAGCCTGCAGATTATCCCTGATGTAGACCCCATGAATTAGATACAATTTGTTCATTAAGGATTGCGGATTGCGGATTTTTCAGTCATAAAGTTCAAGTTGCAAGTCGCCAGTCTCAGGTCTTATCTTTTCTCACCCTCTGAATTTCTCAACTCCTCAACTTAACAGTTAAACAGTTACACGATTACACAGTTCAACAACTCCAAACTCTGAACGGAGAATTCATCATTCTGACAACTGGATCATTTTCATTACAAAGGAACCGGAGTTTTTCGCAGCAATCCTGTAAAATGTTTCCACATCGGCAACCGCATTTTTATCGGCCGAATCGCTGATACTTCTTATGATTATACAAGCTATTCCCTGCTGGTAACAGATTTGTGCTATTGCTGCCCCTTCCATTTCCACAGCATCGGTACCGAAGCGCCTGATCAGTTCTTCTTTTTTGTGTTCTGATACTACAAAAACATCGCCTGTTGCAATGGTTCCCGTGATGATTTGAGGAATATACCTGTCATTCGTCGATTGCAACAGAATGGAATTCTTTGCTGTCATGGCCACCCTCATCAATCCTGTGTCAGCATAATAAAACACAGGATCTGCCTTACCGGTTAAAGGATTTTCAATCTGATAACTGATTAAGGTATCATCATAAACATAATTCAGATCATGGTGTACGCATTTTTCTCCTATGACAATATCCCCTGGTTTCAGATCAGGATCAATTCCACCTGCTATGCCTGTGAATATTACTTTTCGGACATGAAAACGTGATATGATAAGTGTTGCAGACATTGCCGCATTTACTTTCCCTATTCCTGTATAAGCTACTACAACAGAATGACCATACAGCTGTCCTTCGGTTACACGAATGCCCGACACGTTTAGTTCGCTTTTGTTTTCCAGGCTGTTTTCCAGCACCCTGATCTCCTCTTCAAATGCACCCAGTATGGCTATTGTATTGTCAGTTCTATCCGCGTCAGGCTTACAACAACCTTCCAGTAATACTAAAGTGAAAAAGAAATAAACAATAAATCTCATATGCAACTTTTTTTGAAAGGTATCGGATATCTTCATGAATAGCAAATCAAACGTTAAACCTGATCCTTAACGGAATTCAACCGGACCAATTTTTCTCATCAGGGAAAGTACATTTTGCTGCCGTAAATACATATAGGAAGTTGGTCTGGCAGGATTCCTTCTCAATGGATTAGGAAGGCAAATAGCGATCATCGCAGCTTCACTTCGTGTGAGCCTTGATGCAGGTTTGTGAAAATAATATTGCGATACAGCTTCGGCACCATAGATCCCCGGACCCATCTCGATCATATTTAGATAAACTTCCATGATTCTTTTTTTACTCCAGAAAGTCTCAATAAGCAATGTGAAATATACTTCAAATCCCTTTCGAAGATACGTGCGGGCCGGCCATAGAAATATATTTTTTGCAGTTTGCTGGGTTATTGTACTTGCTCCTCTTTTTCTGAATCTGCTTTTTTTGTTAAAATCGCGGGCCTTACGTATTGCCCCGAAATCAATGCCGAAATGTTTTGTAAAATGGTTATCCTCTGTAGCCACAACTGCCTGAATCAAATGTGGAGATATCTCTTCTATCGGAATCCACTGATGCCTGAACTGAATTTCATGTTTCTCTTTTTTTTGTTCTATCTGTCTTTTTAGCATCAAAGGAGTTCGTTGAGGCGGAACGAAAGAAAAAGCAATAGTATAATAAACAGATACGCCTACGAAACAAAGTACAAATACTTTAAGAATAAATAGTATTTTGAAAAATAACCACCTGAAATTCAATGTGCTGTTACCGGTAGTTCCTGATAATTTCATTTCATTGACCGAATGATACAAGTCAACAAAAATAACTCTATTTTCCCATTGAGAAAATATTTCCTTGCGTTCTATAATTGAACCGTTTGCTCTTCTCCGTTATATATGATCACCTCATCAGGATCATCACAAATTTCAATACCCTTACCATGATTGTCTTTCACTATTACAATTTGTATTACTCTTTCAGTAAGCATTCCCGGAAATTCACCATCCCGGTCTGCTATTGTCAATGTTTTGTTCGAGTCATCCCAGAAAAAATCAATGGTGGCAAATATTCCTTTTTCATAGTTGTAATTGTCATTCTCATCCTCATACAATATAAAATGTCCGTCAGCTCCCGGGTATATCCTCAGTTCCAGAGGATTTGCAGGCTTTTCAGAGGCATATTGCACAAATAGTCCCATAGGTATAATGGACCCTGCCTTTATAAAGAGAGGCATTTTATCGATCGGTGCGTCTGATTCGATCTGTTTGCCGCCGGCAAAAGATTTGCCTGTCCAGAAATCGATCCATCCGGAATTTGACGGTAAATAAACTTGCCGTGTTTTTTTCTTCTTTTCTTTGATTTGTTCCCTCCTGAAAATTTTCGGTGTTTTCCAGAACAATTGCATCCGTGCAGCCCCTGTAGAAGAATTCTCCGTTTCGAGTACAAAATCATATTCCTTTTCTCCTGTAAGCTCAATAATTTCGGTATATTGTTCCACACTGGTGTAAACCATTTTCAGGGTATCTCCGTCGAGAATAATTCGTTTATTATCAAAGCTTTTCAAATGAAACTGATAGGGCCCTGTTTCCGGTGGAATGAGCTTTCCCTGCCAACGAACAGAGAACATTGAATCACTGACATATTCGGGACGACCGGTATACCAAAAAACATCAATGTCCGGATCAATTTTTTCTTTCCCAAATACTTTGTATTCGTTGTCTTTGTAATAGCTGGCCTGCAAACCTGGTTTGCCTTCATTTGTTTTGAAAAAATCAGCTCCAACAGAAACAGTGGCTTCGGGTGGCCTGAAGTACATGTATTCGGTAACAGGACATACCATTACAGAAGAGCCGAACATAAACTGATCGTCAATATCATATGTGTTTCTGTCTTCTGTAAAGTCCATTGGCAATCCCCTCATAATGGTGTAGCCTTCATTTGTTACTTTCCAGGCCAGGGAGTATATGTAAGGCATCAGTCGATACCGGAGATTATCAAACTTGATGAGTGTTTTCGCATTTTGTCCCATCTCCCAGATCTCCCGCGAAGTTTCAGATCCGTGTGAACGGAATATCGGGCTGAAGGTTCCCAGTTGAAACATCCTGGTATACAGTTCCTGGTAAGCAGGATCCTTCCCTCCCTTGTAAAAAACTCCATCATATGCGCCAATGACAAATGCCCCGATATCGAATGTCCAGTATGGAATTCCTGACATCGAATGGTTGATGCCGGCAACAATTTGTTTCTTATAAACTTCCCAGCTTGCACCAATATCTCCCGACCATGTTGTTGCTGCATTGCGCTGCTGACCTGCAAAACAGGATCTCGTAAGAATATATGCACGTTTTTCTGAAGTTTCTTTTCGCCAGTTTTTGTATATATCATCACTCATAACAAGGGAAAATGCATTCAAATATCTGGCCCACGAACCCAAATAATTGTTCTCCACTTTTTTCATCTCATACTCAGTGGATTCTTTTGTCAATGCATTTACTATATCCGGTTCCGTGGAATCGATCCACCAACCGTCCAGACCCTTGGAATACAATCCTTTTTTTAAATACTTCCAGTAAAGTGCGTTGGCTGCCGGATTGAAAGCATCATAATATTTAAATCCGGCCCAGCCAACAGGCGGAAATAAATACCCTTTCTTAAGCATGTCTTTATAGATCTCAGTGTTTGGTCCCAGGGCCGGCCATATGGAAATGATGACATGAAAGTTCATTTTGTGCAATCTGTCTATCATCTCTTGTGGTTCAGGAAAGAGTTTAGGGTCAAAGAACATGCCACTCCAGTTTTCCCTTCCATTCCAGTAATCCCAGTCCTGGATTATATTATCGATGGGAATCTGCAGTCTTCTGTATTTCTCAGCCACTCCCAGCAATTCATTCCGTGTATCATAATGTTCTTTGCTTTGCCAGTATCCATATGCCCACTTTCCATACATAGGAGCCTGCCCTGTAAGCTCCCTGTATCCTGCGATGATTTCATCCATATTCTCACCAGCAACAAAATAATAATCTATATTGTCTCCAATATCAGACCAAAGAGAAGCCGTCTTCTTTCCATCATCAGAATAAATCGTTTTCGAGTAATTGTCCCAAAGAATGCCATATCTGCGGGTAGATATAAGAAATGGATTCACTGCATCGGTATTGGTCTGAACAAGTTTGACTGTTTTGCCGCGGTAATTCATGTATCCATATTGATGCTGACCAAGTCCGTAAATGCCTTCATCTTTTGATAGTAAAAACTCCTGCTTGACCTGATACGCTGAATCATTAGCATATACAATATCTAGAAATTCAATGCCGCTTTCCTGCAGCAAAGTACTCCCTTCGGGCAGGCTGTATTTGATATTCATATCCCTTTTTGTTACCCTGATAATTAATTTCTCTGATTTCAGGAGGATATGCTCTTTATCTTCCAACAGTTCAAAACTGATGTCGTTCGGTGCTTGTTTGATTACAGACAGGCTCACTTTTTCAGAGGTGCCTTCAGGAAGCCATTTTACTACCCGGACTATATCCTCTGAGTAAAACTGAATTCTGACATTCAATTCATCCGTAGTGATTTCTATCCCGTTTTGTATTGGTATATGCTCAATTTTAGTTTCAGAGCAGGAAAAATGGATCAAAAAAGAAATAGCTGCAAACAGACCGGGAATTACTCTTTTCATACTCTTGATATTAAATGTTAATCAATGCTGTACCTGTAAAACAAAAATCGTTTGGTTTATAAAACAACAATTTTCAAATATAGCAGGTGCAATATAAAAAATCAGATAAAAATAGAATGACTTTTTTGATAATAGTAAACAGTTAAAATGTAAAACTTCTTGTTAAAATATCCCTCCCAGGCTATAAGTAGATTGCATCTGTGCTTTTATCCATAAGCAAATCCTCCGTCCTGCATACCTCCATTGCTGGCGCGGAATTGACTGCGTCGAACTCGTCCTGATGTCCTCGGTTGTATTCCGGTCCGTTACTACGATCAACAAAAAAGAGGCTGTCTCAAAAGGTAAATATTTTAATATAGCCACAAAGTCCCGAAGCCTCAAAGAATTCACAAAACTCTGATAT
>JAFGQO010000214.1 GCA_016935615.1 Bacteroidales bacterium | reverse complement strand
CGAAATTTCCTTATACCAAAACTCAAAAATTCGAGAAGATCTATTGCAATATGTATCCCGACAAATTCAATTGCAAAAATATTGGATCTTACAGTCGGGGAATGTTTCCCGACGACTTTAACTTATCGGATGTTTTTTTCATTAAACTGAGCATAAGACCGGTCGGGTGGGAAAATTATAATGCGCTGAATATTGCAGGTCTGTATCTTCGTAATAAAAGGCCGGGAAAGGATGATACAACCTATGAATATACATTTTTGGATATTGAACTTGATTATCTGATAAAGAGAGTGTATTTTCAAAATGATGCACTTACAGCGATGCATGATGATGTCGTGCAGTTTAAGCTGGCATTTCTTTCCCTGGTGGAAGAGAACCTGTTTTTGATCACAGACAAGATCTATGTCAATGAATTAGCTGCCTGTAATAATTTTAAAGGTCCCTATTATGAAGCATCACGCAGGTTCTTTACAGACGCTCTCCATGACTTGCTTGAAATTGAAAAGAACGAAGAGGTTCTGAACGAGATTAATAATTTATTGAATAAAATATCTGCCAAATAGAAAGATTGATGTTTATCTGATCAGAATATTTTATCTGTTCTTTATTATTGAGATCTATTGTGGTACTAACTTTTTATTCCAAAGCAGACTCATACTTTTCACGGGCCGCTTCGAGTCTTTCTTTGGCTTCTTTCAGTTCATCAGTCGCTGCTTTTTGCATTTCTTTTCCCTTTTCGATGTTTGATTTGCCTTTGGTAGCTTTTCTGGTCAGTTCCTTGATCTTTGTTTCAAGAATTTTGGAATCTTCTCTGTATTGAATTTCAAGTTCTTTGAGATCAGCCGCAGCTTTTTCAGCTGTTTCTTCATCTTTTGAGCGCTGAGATTTGGCTAATTCTTTATATCTTGATTTATACTCTTTGTCTAATCCGGACTGTTCCTGTTCTACTTCTTCGAATTCATCCTCTGCTTCATACAACATGTTTTCTCCGGTGGTTATCAATGAATCGGCAATTTCCATTTTTTGTTCTTTTGCTGCCACTTTTGCCTCGTAGCGGTCCACATTTTCTTTTAATTTTTGAATCTTTAATTCGTTTTTATCAGTTTGAGCTACGAGCAGGTCAGGAGTAATTAACCATAGAATTAAAGCAATTGATGCAAAAAAAAGTTTAAAGTTTTTCACTTGTATAATATTAGATTAGACATTTGTGTAATTTTGATAAGTAATTATCAGAATTTCCTGTTAGTAAATTTAAGTTTACGTCTTTCCTTGACAATTGGTTCCAAAATTATATTGCGTCGCTTTCCATATTTATATGTTTCAATTGATAGTAATACGGAAAGACTAAATTAACAAATCCAGGGTTTAAATACTTTAAATAAAATAAAATGAAATCCTGAGGGTTACCATTGAGGGATGAAATCATAAAGAAAAAAAGGTTCTTTTCATAATAAGATGTTTAGTTACGGGGTTAAAGCCGTCTTCGATTTTTATCGGGATGGCTTTTTTCTTTAATGTATTGTATACGCAACCATTTTATCAATTTTAGCGTCATTATATATATATTCAATACTATAAATGGGTGCCTTTAGCATGTGTCGTTAATGTTTGGCATTCATTTTGATCAGGATCTATAGCGTGTGAAATTAATCTTTACATCATGAAAACCATTGACAACGATAATATAGTTGAAATAAAGAGGCCTGCGGTATTGGACAATGCGTTTTTCAAGGCACATTTGTTTAGAAATTCCTTCCGCGGATTCTGGTATGATACATTCCAGCGTAGTTATGGAATCAAATTAAGCTTTCAAAACAAAAACAGAAGCCTTTTGTATTTGTATATGCAGGATACAAGAGGCGACATGACTGTCTTTGAATATGAGATCAGGTCAAATGAGATTCAAATTGATCAGATCAGAAATGACAAAGTGATCATATCAACCTCAGCATATACTGTTAAATTGATTCAACCAAAGAATACTCGATTGAAAACACCGGTGAACATTGAATTTACTTTGCAGTTGTTATCACACAATTCAATTTATATTCATTTCACCGATTATTCTCTTTATTCTCCTCCTATAAATCACCTCCGACGAGGATTGGTGCTGGCGAGAGAACATAAAACAGAATAAGATCAGGAAGTCAGGTTTCGGTTTTGGAGTGCATTTGTTCAGAAAGGAGATCAATTCCAGACTCCGTTTATTTTGGTTTTACAATGACTGCATTTTCCGTCAATTATATTGTAATTGAGAATTGTATAACCTCTTCGTTCCACAACAATTTCGTTGCAATTCGGACAAATCGTGTTTTCCATTCCTTTGCCGGGTACATTGCCAACATATACATATTTGCATCCTTCTTTCAATGCAATCTCTCTTGCTTTGATCAGTGTGTGTAAAGGCGTTTCAGGAAGCTGAGTAAGCTTAAACACAGGATGGAAGCGACTAAAATGAAGAGGATATTCGCCAAACCCGTTACTGACCAGCCATGCACACATACGTTTGATCATATCATAATCATCTGTCCATGAAGGGACAACAAGGTTTGTTATTTCTACCCATACATTATTATTTTTCAAAGCAATAAGTGTATCAAGTACGGGTTGCAGTTTTCCGGCATTCAGTTTCAGGTAAATATCATTGCTGAAACTTTTCAGGTCAATGTTAGCAGCATCAAGAAAAGGAATAAGTTTTTTCAGGGGTTCCTGATTGATGTATCCGTTAGATACCATAACGTTTTTAATTCCACTTTGATGTGCTATTCGGGAAGTATCGTACATATACTCGTAAAATGAGATGGGTTCGCCATAGGTATACGCTATGGAATCACAACCGTATTTTTTACAGGAGTCAACAACTTTTTCCGGCATAAGATCATAGTTTCTTGTCTTTTTTGGACTTGTTTGTGATATTTCCCAGTTCTGACAATTCAAACACACAAAATTGCAGCCTGCAGTGGCAATGGAAAATGCTTTCGATTTTGGATAAAAGTGCAACAAAGGTTTCTTTTCAATAGGATCTACGTGGACAGCACAGGGATTACCATAGGCTATGGAATACAACTTTCCCTCGTGGTTTATCCGGTTTCGGCAGTCACTTATTTCACCCGGTCGCAGGGTGCATTCATTTGGGCAAATCCCACATTTTACACCCCTGGGAGTATCAGAATAGAACATGGCTTCTTTGCTCCATTTCCATAAATAGTCATGTCCAAATATTCTCCCGTTAATTGTAAGAGAGGGACACAATAATCCCCCTGTACAGAGTAATCCTTGTTTTAAAAATTCCCGTTTTCCTATCTTCCTCATGTTGTAAATTCTTTACAGCTACAATTGGGGCTAAGGTCATTTAAAGTTAGAGCTTTAATCGTTCAATTGCCAATTGAGAGTGAGAAAAAAACAGGCAATCAAAAAAATACATTTCTTCTGAATGAGTAATACAATGCACCAATCAGATGCATTGCTGCAATAATAAAACAGGTACCTTCAATACCGATAAGAGGGACAAGGATCACTGTACTGGCAATTACACCCAGCGCCGAACCCAACAGATCGGCAGCATAAACAGAGGGTGCTGAAAGAAATGTATCATTTGAATGAGAGGTTGAAGCAATAACATATAAATAACCGATGATTGCGGACGGGATCAATGTTATACAAACAAAAACCAGCCAGAATAAAACAGGATTGTTCAGCTTCTCAAACAAATTCAAAACAAATGGGAGAAGAAAAAAGAAAATCATAAGCATAAGATGGATAAAAGGAAAAAGATAGTTTGAGATCTTCTTCACCCGGTACCCAAACAGAGATCCTGTTGCCAGTCCTGCCATGAATATTGCGACAATGATGCCAAGTGCAGAATATACATATCCATAGACAATTTGAAAGGCAAAGATTAACAATAGTTCAACAGATGCGCCTGAAAATCCTGCAATATACATGCCCGTTGACTCAGGTTTCATAAAAAACAAAGGCAAAAGAAGGAGAAGGAGAGGCAAAAACGCCGATATTTTATTTTCAGTGTAGAATAGCGAAATAAATCTTAAAGTATCAAAAAAAACCGGCAAAGGACGGTTGTTTGTATTCATGATTTCATTCTGAGGAAGATTGGCCCGGATGGATTTGCTTCTCAATTGAATAGAGGCATCGTCTATATAATCAGAATTTACATAGATGTTTTCGACTGTTCCTGAGGAATAAAGTGATGAAATTGAAAGAGATATGGGTGAATCGGAGGCTAATAAATAATCTTTTTCTCCGGGAAGGATTTCAACAAAATTGAAACAGCTTTTCAGAGTGTTTACCAAAATACTTAGCTTATTTGCCTGGACCTCACTTAAATAATTTCCTGTAGATGAAACTCCGTATAAAATTACTGCATCATCATTCAGATGTTTTTTTAAATCGGTTAGAAATTCACTAGTATAATACCTGTTGAATTGCAAACTCGAGGGGTCAGGTATAGCCATTATGACAGCATCGTATCTTACATCTGTTTCAGCAATGTATCTGACACCGTCTTTGCGGATAAGGTTTACTCTTGGATCATGGGGTACAAGATTGTATTTTTTGCCTAAGCGAATTAGTTTTGGGTTCATCTCAATGCAATCCACAGATTTTATGGAAGGATATTTAAGGACCTCATCAAGCATTCCTGAAATGACTCCTGATACCATAAGGACTTTTTCAGGTTCTTTGCATTGCAGGAGCGCATAATGAGTATATTCCTCACGAAGAATGAAATTTCCTGATGAATGGATAAGTGAACCGTTGTAGAAAAAATTATACTCACCGGCATTGTCTGTGATGGTAATGTTGCCGTAAAATGTCTCTTTGTTTTCAACGATGGTCTGATTCAGAAATAATCGGGATCTGATCTTGTTCTCCATGGGGAAAACGAACAGCAGCAACAGGATAACGGCAAGGAATGACAGGAAGATAAGTATGGCTCTGTTTTTTTTCACGAAATATAGAACCAGGGTGACAATGAGAAGGAGAATGACCAGGGATTGAAGAATACTCAACCAGTTAATAAATAACAGGGTGACTGCAATTCCTCCAAAAAGACTTCCTGCTGCTTCGAAGGCATAAACTCTGATAAAACCTTTATGATCTGATGGATTTACACGAACAAATAATGAAAAAAGAACACCGGCCAGAAGACATATTGGTGCCAGCATCAGAATGCTAAGCAATAAAAATGCAAACGGACTTATCAAAATTCCCGGAGGGAATATGATATTTTTCAGATAATTCAATAGAACAATCAGGGCAGGAGGGAATGTACAGGAAGCAATCAATATATTCCTTATGAGGATCAGATTTATTTTAGAATCATCGAATCTTCTTCCAAGGAATGCTCCCGTTCCTGTTAACAACATCCAGATTCCGATAGTCCATCCCATCATGAATTCATTTCCCTGAAAAATTGTGGTTAGCTCGCGTATCAAAAGAACCTGGATAACAATTGAGGTGAAACCTGAAAGAAAAAAAAGAAGACTTAATTTCTTAACCTCTTCAGATGATGTTTTTTGAACAGGTTTTGATTTTTTTTCAGGCGGCTTTCTTTTCAGAAGATTAATAAAATAGGAAAAATGCCAGATCAGATGAAATATAGCAACAAAACTCATTGCTATTCCAAAATCGACATGCCATGTAAGCAATTTTTCAAATGCATTCCATTCCAGTTTGTAATTTACCCTGATCACTAACAACAAACCGATAATAGCAGTTACAAGAAAAGTGAACAGGAGAATTGTGTTCCAGAGTTTTCTGTTTGAAGATTTGGACCATATGTTAAATCTTACCAGGATAAGACTGAAAGAGTATAAAAGCAAAATAATTATTGCTAATGGTATAAAGAGGTAGGGTGCTTGCATAGTTAAAGATTGTTCCTGTATTCATGTTCACTGAAAACAAGAGCTTCATAAACAAATAATTCAGCGGTTTTCCATCCTTCCCATCCAATCCGGGCTTTATCGCGGGAACAATGACCGAGAAATTCTTCTTTTGACCAGCCTGTTTCTGTTGCCACTTGAGGAAGAAAAGTACCGGAACGATTGCCCTTTCTTATGTATATTCCGTGTTTTCCCATGACAATTTCATCCGGTGAGGATATTTTTTTCAATGGAGAGAGAACGGAGATCTCAATTTCCAGATTCGGTAATTCCCCCGAAACAACAGGGCTGAACCTTGGATCTTGGGTTGCAGCTGCAATAGCCATTTCCCTGACGGTAATACATAAGGGTTTATCGGTGGTAAAATTCCCGATGCATCCGCGCAATTGATCATGGAGCGTCAGGGTGACGAAAGCTCCTGCAGGAGCCATGAGATTTTCACTGAATTTTTTAGAATTGAGATCAATTGTTTCATTGTTTGTAAGATAGCTGTTGAGTGTTTGTCTGGCTATCCCTAAAAGTTCTCTTTTTTCTTCATCACTCAATTGAAAACCGGAAACAGATGTTTTTTTTTCTTTGATGGCAGCTATTGCATAATATCCGACTACTTTTTGTTTGTCGCCATACTGTGAATCCCCGGAATTTTGGTAATGGATTTTTTTATAACAAATATCAGGTTGATTTTCCGTGATATAAAGAAGTGTAAGCACAGATGTCCATCCACACATTGCGGTAACCAGATTCCTGGTATTCCCGCTTTCCACCAGGTTTTTCGTTTGAAAAAATTCTTTGGAAGAGTTAGTGAGTATTGCATCGGCCATTTTTGCATCCGATACCTTTGCATTTTGATAGTCCGGGTAATGCGAGAAGTCTGTGCTGATGACAAAGAGGTTATCTTCGTTGAAATAAGGCGAAAGAGCCAGAGCAAGATCCCTGCAAAGTTCTTTTGATTGTCCGCCAATAATGATGGGTACTATTGTAAATTCATTATTAAGCCAATATTGCAGGAAAGGAAGCTGAACTTCCAGACTATGTTCTGTCTCATGAGGTTTTGGGTCGTTTGAAATGAATTTATACTGATCAATAAGTTTCCGGGCAATTGTATCCACGACAACTTTTCCAAGCGGTGTGATGAAATCACCTATTGCATAGATAGATGCCCCATTAAAATACATTGTATGACTTGAGCCGATAAGGAAGATGCGTTTGAATTTTTTATTACGATCAATTTGTTTGAATGCTTTGGCTGCTGTGCTTCCTGAAAATAT
>JAFGQO010000213.1 GCA_016935615.1 Bacteroidales bacterium | reverse complement strand
CTTTGACATCCTCACCGATAATTTTTATGAAGCTGATATTAGAGTGAAGTATTTTAAGGTTATTGTCAACAATAACAACGCCGGAAGGAAGTTTTTCAAGCATATTATGCATCATGTCGGATGTGCTCTGAGCTATTTCTTTTTCGTGCATCGCAAGTTCTTCTGATTCTTTAAGCGCTTTTTTTGTCTCAGCAAGTTTCTTATTTGTATGCCGCAGGGTTTCTATATACTCCTGCTTGTTACGCAGATTAAATGTATGGCACATTTCGGGAATTGCCATCCCTTTAGCTACTGCAGAGGCAAAATCGCGACATGAATTGTAACCGCAGGCACCACAATTTATTTCTGTATCAGAGTTTTCTCTCCCGATTATCTTAAGTACTTCATTTATAGCTTCCTCAGGAGGTTCGGCAATTCTTTGATCATCAGGAGTAAAGCTACGCGAGAAATCAAGCTTTGACCACCTGGCCATGTTTCTGTTCCATGAATCAATATCAAGCTTCCCTACTCTTTTTTCTGCATAATGTCTGACAAGAGCCCTCCTGCGAAAGCGTTCAGTATGCCGTTCCATCCCGGGCCCTAAAAGGCACCCGTGGCAGAAAAAAAGATTAAAATGATGATGTATAGTATCAATATAATTGTTAAAGTCATTGATGGCCTCAAGAATATCTTCTTTTCCGGCTGCCGTAATAACACTGCTGGTGACCATATCCCTTTTTATGCCTCCTGCCTGTATTATTCCTGCAGGAAGAGGATACAATGCTCCCCAGTAACCATAAGGAGGATCAAATTCCGACATTTTTACAATCCTTTCCTGTATTTTGAACTCATCAAACAACTGCCTCAGTTCAATGAATGTTAACACTTCATCAATAAGCCCGCCCGACCTGTACAAATTAATTTCCTCCTTGTTCTCAATGCATGGGCCTATATGAATTACACCAATATCATCACCGTAAAGCTCCCTGACAACCATAGCAGTGGCGATCATAGGTGATACAAGAGGAGCAAGATTTGATATTAATTCAGGATGGTACTTTTCTATAAGTTTTACTATGACCGGACAATTTGTTGTTATATAATATTTGCCTTCTGATTTTTTAAAAAGTTTTGAGTATTCGGCTGCAATAAGATCGACACCAAAAGAGTTTTCATGAACATAGTCAAATCCAAGCAGCCTTAACATACCGACAAATTTCCTGTAATCAGTTATATCGTCAAATTCAGATGCTATGCTGGGTGCAACCAGAACAGCAGTTTTTTTGTCAGAAGTCAGAAGGGTCTTTACATTTTGTCTGGAATCACGGAATTCTATTGCGCGAGGTGAACAGGATATTAAACATAAGCCACATCCGATACATCTTTCAGGAATAATATAAGGATGACTCTTCTGTTGCCTCACTTCAATGGCATTTACAGGACATACCCTGACACACGAATATGAATTTTTGCATTTTTCGTCGTTGATCCGGAATAACGGATTCGTGGTTTTCATAACATTAATAGCTCGTTATAATTTCAGATTTCCAATTTCTTTCTCCAGAATACTTTCAATAACTTCAATGCTGATATCCTCTATTATCCTGTCATTAATCCTGAGATTGGGCCCGGTATTGCACAAACCCATGCACCTGGAACCTTTGAAAATAATTATATCGTCCAGATGATTCCTTTTAAGGTATTCCCTTATGTAATTTACAACATCCTTGTTACCTCTTGAAAAACAGGAACTACCCAGACAAATTTCCATTTCAATTTTTTGTGACATTGCTTTTAGTTAGCAGGAATCCGATACCTTCAAAAGTAATAATTATTTCTATCAGGAGATCACTTTCAGTTTAACTGCATACGGAATTGATTTCTCAGGTTTTGAATTTTTATTGAAGGAAACAAATTCCAATTAGTTGTCAAAAGTAGTAAATCAAATTTTATTTGTTAAATAATTAACAATGTTTATTTATTAACAATAAAAATAATATATTTGTGAAAATGTTATATTTAACAGTATGGAAAATAGCATTGATTCGATTCTGAAAAGATACAAACCTGGCAGGAGGGAGGATCTGATACCTCTGCTGCAGGAGATTCAGGAAGAGGCAGGTTTCCTTTCAGTTGATGCTATTGTTAAAATAGGCCGGCATCTTGGTCTCAGCACTACGAAAATTTATGGACTGGCAACATTTTATGACCAGTTCAGGTTCATTCCCCGTGGGAAAATACATTTAAAACTGTGTCATGGAACAACCTGCTTCTTAAATGGCTCACAGTCAATATTAAACAAAATCACAGAGGAGACAGGTATAGGTCCCGGACAAACAACAAGGGATGGTAGTTTCAGTTTCGAAGTAGTCCCTTGCATGGGTGGTTGCAATAAGGGCCCTGTTATATTAATAAATGATGAGTATTTTACAAATGTACAGGCTGATCAGATACCGGAGCTTATTAAGAAACTGAAATATTTAGCTGAAGATGATTAAATGGAAGATCTGAGTAAATTCCTCATTAATAAGGTTCTGCTCTTTGAATCTGACACCCTGCCTTCAGATACGGAACGAATATTGCTCAAGATAAGGAGAGACAGAACAGATGTTCCTGTGGTGAATATATCTTGCGGAACAAGCAGTATAATTGCCGGTTCTGAAAAGACATTTACTGCTGCTGCAACTTATATTGCAGAAAACCAGCCTGATGCAATTGTTGTCAGGGTCGGTTGTACGGGCCTGTTTAATTATGAACCCATGGTATGCATTCAAGTGCCGGGAAAAAACAGACTATATTTCAGGAATGTGACTGAAGAAAAAATTGAACCATTGCTTAATGGTATTTTTCACAATGATATTTATGAGGAGGATCTGGTTGGCCAGTACGGTACAGAAGGATTTGAAATGTGGTCAGGGATTCCTTTTTTGAGTGATCTTCCTTTATACAGACTTCAAAAAAGAAATGTTCTTGATAATTGTGGTTGGTATGATCCTGAGTCAATTGAGGAATATATTTCCAGGGGAGGCTATCGGTCTTATATTAAAACCATACGTCATTATACATTTGAAGAGGTTTGTACCATAATTGAAAAAAGCGGACTCAGGGGGAGAGGTGGTGGTGGATATCCTACTGGTTTGAAATGGAAACAGGCACTCAATACATCCTCAAAGACCAGGTATCTCATTTGTAATGCAAGGGAAAGTGATCCTGGTTCATTTTCCGACCGTCTGGTTATTGAAAGTGATCCACACCGCCTGATCGAGGGAATTGCAATTGCTTCCTATGCTATAGGTGCTTCCTGTGCATTTGTGTATCTGAGATCGGGCTCATTTCATGCGTTTGCCAAACTCAGGAAAGCGATTGATTCGGCAAGGGAGTATGGTCTTCTGGGGCATAATATTTATTCAAGCGGGTATGATCTTGACATTATTATCAGAAATGAGCCCGGTGCCTTCGTTTGCGGAGAAGAGACTGCACTGATAAACAGCCTTGAAGGAAAAAGAGGCATGCCAAGGATTAAACCTCCTTATCCTGCAACAAGTGGACTTTTCGGTAAGCCAACGGTTATTAATAATGTGGAGACCCTTATGAATGTGCCTTTGATAATGAATAAAGGGCCTGAATGGTTCCGTAGTTTCGGGACGGAATCAAGCCCGGGGACAAAAGTTTTTTCGCTTGCAGGCAAAGGAAGGATAACAGGTGTGGTAGAAGTAGAAATGGGAACCACACTCAGTACTATTGTTGATGATATCTGTGAGGGGGTTAGGGATGGAAAGGATTTAAAAGCGTTACATATTGGCGGAGCATCAGGATTTGTCATAACTCCGGCAAATCTCGATATACCTGTTGATTATGATTTGATGAAGGAGAAAGGAATAAGTATGGGCGCAGGAGGATTAATCATTCTTGATGAAACAACATGTATTGTTGATCTTATCCGTTTTTTTATGGAGTTCATTCGGAACGAGAGTTGCGGTAAATGTATTCCCTGCCGGGAGGGAACGGACAGGATGCTTGAAATACTCGATAGTATTATCAGAAAACCGGTAAATGAGCATGCAGGAATCACTCTTGAACGTTTTAAGGGAGTGATGCAACTTGAAACCATCTCCTCGGTGATGAAAGACACATCACTTTGCGGATTGGGCCAGACTGCTCCTAATCCTTTTATCAGTGCCCTGAAGAATTTCAGGGAAGAGTTTGAAGAGCATATTTTCGACAGAAAATGTCGTGCTAATGTTTGCAGGGGATTGAGAACCTTTTCAATAGATGTGGATAAGTGCACAGGATGTACTGTCTGCGCGACAAAGTGCCCTGTTAATGCAATTTATGGTACAAGATTGCAGCCTTTTTTTATTGTTGAAGATAAGTGTACAGGCTGCGGTGTCTGCTACGATGTCTGTAAATTCAGTGCGATCACGGTAAAATAATATCTATGTTTGTTACCATACAGGTTAATAACAAGAAAATAAAAGCTGAAAAAGGAGAAACGATTCTTTCCGCGCTCAACCGTAACGGGATAATCATTCCAACCCTTTGCAGAATGAAGGATTTTACCCCTACGGGAGCCTGCAGGATTTGTGTTGTGGAAGTTGAGGGGAGTGACAGACTGGTTCCCGCTTGTTCCCACCCGGTTGAGGAATGGATGAAAATAAGAACCCATTCCTCAAGAGTTATTACTGCCCGAAAGACTATTGTTGAGCTGCTACTGTCAAATCATCCTGATGATTGCCTGTATTGTGACAGGAACCTTCACTGTGAGCTTCAGAGACTGGCGGAAGAACT
>JAFGQO010000212.1 GCA_016935615.1 Bacteroidales bacterium | reverse complement strand
CTTAAGACTTGCAACTTGAGACTAAAGACTGTTTTCTAATCACCGAATACCGATCACTGCTTACAGATTACTGATCACGATTCACAATTCACAAAATTGCAATCGTTTGCGGGAACGTTTGTGTAGAAAACCGGCCTGTTTTCCTCTCTTTGTTTTTGATAATGAAATGACCGGGTGTAACTTTAGTCTTATTACTCTTGTCAAAGTAAGAATTTATAAATTAACTTAATTTAAAAAATAATGAAACGATTTCGGAAATTGATCATAAGCATGCTGACTGTAGCATTGTTATCTGCCTTTTGCATTGGGCAGGAAGGAGTTTATACCTACACTTCTGATCCGGTATATCCTACAATGGCCGCACCCGTTACGATTTATGTAAATGTGCTCTCGGAAGATGTACTGAATCCAGCGCAGACTATTGACACAGACTCGACAGTAACCGCCTATACGGGATTAATTACATCATTGTCTGCCGAACCGGGAAATGACTGGAGAAATATTGTCAATACGGACTGGAGTGACATTTCTTTGGAAATGGTAAAAGAAAACGATTCGATATATTCGTTTACCATTGCAGATCCGACCACATTTTATGGTGTTGATCCTTCAACAAAATCGGTTTACAGAATAGCATTCATTGCCAGAGGTACCTCTAACGGGCAGGTGGACGGTCAAACACGAAATCTCTACTTTGAGGTGTTTGACAGTGAGCCTGTCGGATTATTAGCCACACAGCCTGCAGAACCTTATGCATCAGAATCTGTGGTGATCACTCTCAACTCTGAGCAGTCTGAAGACATTCTTGGCTATACGGATACGCTCTATGCATATAGCGGGTTAGTAACTACCTCAAGTACTTCCGACAGCGACTGGAAATTTATTCTTGAAGACTGGGAGGTAAATAACAGCAAGACCCGTATGCTCCAGGTCAGTGACTCGATTTATCGTTACTACATATACCCGGATATCCATGGTTTTTATGATACAGAAGAAGCGGAAAATATTGAAAAAATGGGATTTATATTCCGCACAAAAGAGGATCCCTATCAACAAACCCCAGAACTATATATCGATGTAACAGATACTTTAACCATTCAGGCACCGGAAGGTTTTGAAACTACCGAGACCAATATTGCCCCGGGGATTGAGGTATATCCAAATCCTGCACTGGACATGATTTATATTCATCTTCAGTTGCCTGTACAAGGCGAAGTAGCTTTCAGAATATTCGATTTGCAGGGTAAGACAATTTATGAAAGTCGGTATACTGTGTCTGAAGAGAAGACACTTCAGGTCAATCTTAAGGATATTCCCGGTATCCGGAATGGTTTGTTCCTTTACTCAGTGGAAACAGATGACCTGAAAAAAACAAGCAAACTCCTGATCAATAATTGATGTAAAACAATGTATTAAGCATAAAAGCCATGTGAAAACGTGGCTTTTTTTATCCCCTCTTTTTCCGGTGCAATTCGTTCACTCAACTCTGGCCGGTCTTTCCAAACTCCTTTTCTTCGGTTTGTTATACTAATAAACCAAAGGTTTGCAGAAACGTCATGAAAAAGTCCATACAGGATCAACAGGAACATGCAGCACCTAAGAACCTGAAGTTTTATTCAGCATAACAGATGAATTGCTGATCGATCTGATTGCAACTACCGGACAATAAATTTGTGAACAGATCTTTCTTTGCCTGATCTGAATATCATGATATACATGCCTTTTTTGTATGAGGAAAGATCGATAAGATCCTGTGCAAATATTGATTTATGAATCATTACCCGGCTAAGCATATCAATAATTTCCAATTGTATTGGATGTGTTCCTGTGTATTTTATATGGATCATATTCGTAGCGGAATTATGGAACACATCCACTTTATCCGGGATTTCTTCCGTATAGCTTTCAAACGTTTCGTTATCCAGTTTTCCCACTCCTGCATATTGCAGAACAATATCTTTCACATCATCAACAGAAGAAGTCAGCACATGATCGTATGTATACTCAATGGAAGCTGTGCAACTTCCCGGATATGGCTCGGTGAAATTACAGTTCACTTCTTTGTTATCTATTATTTCTGCATAACCAACATCAGAAGTCATAATGGTGTTTTTTGAGTTTTCGAAATAGTTTTTTTCTACCCTGATGCAGGCACTCATACGACTGTTAACGCACGATCCCAGGGCCATATACATATAATTGTTGAACACATGACCGACAGCTCCGCGGTACAGAGGCAAGCGCGAATTTACATTTTCATACCAGTTATGATGAAAGGTAATCTTACGATCTGTATACAGATCAGAATCGGAACTACCCACCAGATGTACTTTGTGATGATCGTGAAAATAACACCACGATATGGTAATAAAACCTGTCTCATTCTTAATGTCTATAAGTCCGTCGTAAAGGTCCTTGTTCGTCTGAATTTCGGGATCTTCTGAATACAATTCGCAATGGTCGATCCAGATGTTCCTGCTTGTATTCCGGATCGAGACCAGATCGCCTCCATTGACCAGTATTTGTGCCCTGCCCTCATCGCCAAATTCGCTGTAAATACCAGGTATGTCATGGGATCCTTCAGGAATAGCCTCTGCAATGCTGATAAAGGACATTTTGATATTCTGAATGATGATATTTGATCCTCCTGACATGGTAAGTCCTACTCCATCGAGGAAGGCTGTATTGTCAATTCCGATAATGCTCTTGTTGGATTCAACAGCAATGGAACCTTCATAATCCTGTCCGGCTACCGAACCGATTCCCGTGATAGAACCACTGATTTTGATAATATAGGGAGTATTCTCCTCTTCTGCAAAGGTTTTTAAGTCGGCATAGGTGTTGACAATTACTTCCGTGCCACCCTCACCACCTGTGGTGCCATCGTTGAGAGCAGCAAAACCCGCCAGGGAAAAGTCAGGGGTTTGTGACCATGAAATACTATTTACTATTACAGCAAATAGCAGAATGCATACATGTTTCATTATGTTAGTTTTAGTTTGACGGGTTTTTGGAAGGATAGTTCTTTTATAGTCTGGCAAAATACTAATTCTTATTCATTTAAATATGTATTGTTTGTTAAATTCCTGTCTGGCTAATGTTCCTCTTTTTTATTCATACGAGCTGAGATCATTTTTATCAAGATCCTCAACTGCCATTATTATCCCGTTCAGGAAAAATAACATTCCCGGCAAACATACAAACAGATGTTTAAGTCTCCTGATAATTGTTGTCTGTTAATTAACAGGAAAGAGTTATATTTATTGCCGGAAAATCACTGCCTGACTCCGGTATCCAAACCGAAGAGGCAGGATGGATTGACATTAAGACACAATGAATTATTCGATACAATTTTAAAATTACAAATATGAAACGCTTTAAACAATATGTTATTCTCTGCACAACCATCATCTTTTTCTTGCTGATTT